>NZ_PZKN01000027.1 GCF_003046795.1 Desulfonatronum sp. SC1
TATAAAATTAAACGTTTTTTTGACAAAAAAGCAGAGATATCAGTAGGGTCTTACGCAAAGGGCCAGGTTAACATGCAGAAATTATTGCGGAAAAGGCTGGATTTGGCGCGATGCGGTTAAAGTCCTGTCAAAGTCGGCTAGCCCGGGCGTGTTCATGTTGCTGTTGGATGAATGAGGGATAGGCATGGCTCTAAGCATGGCCTGCGAAGTATAACGGAAGGAGGACCTCATGAAGCAAGAAATGAAGAATGATGCATGGCTAAAAAGCCCTGGGCAATTGATTGTTTGGCTCAGTCTCGTGCTGTTGACCCCGCTGCTGGTCCTGGCATGCCTGGCAACGGCCCGGGCCCAGTCGGTCGATGGCGGGTTCAATGTTGAGGTGGATGGCGGGGGGCTTAACCCCATTGCTTTGCAGCCGGACGGCAAGATCCTGATCGGCGGGTGGTTCACCACGGTAAACGGAGTGGCTCGCACAGGCATCGCAAGGCTCAATGCCAATGGGGCGTTGGATAACGGTTTTCAAGCCGTGGTTGACGGTTGGCTTTCCTCTCTGGCTTTGCAGCCGGACGGCAAGATCCTGATCGGAGGGTCGTTCACCACGGTAAACGGAGTGACTCGTACAGGCATCGCAAGGCTGAATGCCGACGGCAGCCTGAATGCGATATTTAACCCTGCGCTCATTGAGGGCTCGGTCTACGTGTTGGCCGTTCAACCCAACGGCAGGATACTCATCGGGGGAGAATTTCAAAAAGTTGGTGGGGTGACTCGCACAGGCATCGCAAGGCTGAATGCCAATGGCACCCTGGATACGGGATTCAACCCGGCTGCCATTGAGGGGAATTCCGTTACAAATTTGGCTCTGCAATCTGACGGCAAGATCATCGTCGCGGGTTTTTTTACCAAGGTCGGCGGGCAGCCGCGCAACGGCATCGCCCGGCTGAACCCCAACGGCACCCTGGATGGTTCGTTTTTTTCCGTAGGGCCGGAGCATGATCCAACTGGCAATCCTTTTATCAGCGGCTTGGCGATTCAGCCTGACGGCAAAATCCTCGTGAGTGGACAATTCGATCGCATGGATGGGTGGCCCTATAATCACATCGCCCGGTTGCTGGTTGACGGCACGCTGGACATGACTTTCGACCCCGCCATCGGTCCAAATACATTTTTTCACTGCATGGCGTTGCAAGCCGATGGCAAGATCCTGATCGGCGGGTTTTTCACGACTGTTCAGAATGAGCCGCGCCAATACATCGCCCGGCTGTTGTCCAGCGGCTTTCTGGACTCGACTTTCGATCTTGGAGCCTGGCCGAATGATGCTGTTAGCTCTCTGGCATTGCAGCCTGACGGCAAAATCCTTCTGGGAGGGCATTTCACCGAAGTTGGCGGACAACCGCGCAAAGGCATCGCCAGGCTTCACAACACCTCGGCCGCGGAGCAACACCTGTCGCTCTCCGGCGGCAGATCCACCCTTGCCTGGACTCGAGACGGCACCAGCCCGGAATTCCAGCGCGTGACCTTTGAGCTGTCCACGGATGGCCTGTCCTGGTCATCTCTGGGCCAGGGCACGTACTTTTTTTACACCATGCCCAGCCTTGTTCGCGGCTGGAGTTTGGGCGGCCTGTCTCTTCCGAAGGGACAGGACATCTTTATCCGAGCTCGCGGATTTTATGCGACAGGGTCAGCAAATAGATCGGGCTCCATTGTTGAAACCATCCTTTATCGGGATCGGGGAGGCGCAAATCCCGGCGTGCTGATGCTGCTGTTGCTTGACGAGTAGATCCCAATACCCTTCATCTGGCCGCCATCACTCCTGACTCCCGAATTCCCGGCGATTGGAATGTGTTCCCAGCACGGCCTGAGCCACCCCCTCCATCCCCCGGCGGTTTGAAAAGAAACGATTATGGAGGAAGAGATGCCTGCCGCATCAGGCTTCATAGAGTCTGATGATTGCATGTCGATGATACGCACATGAAATGTATCCCGTCTGCTGGAATTCATTGGACGATTTTCTTGCATTATTGTCAAAATCATGCCAAGCATAGATCGTAAAAACTTTGCGGATTCCACTTCTCCCTTCATGCATGTGGGAAACACCATGCCTCTTGACCTCGACGAGCAAAAACGCACCTGGCCGCCGCCCGGCGGTTGCTTCCCGAACGGGAGGCAGAACCAGATTATAGGCCTGACTGCCATGGCCTTGACGAGAACGCCCATCTTCGCCTGACCGCGAAGATGGGCGTTCTTTGTTGTTTTTTCAGTTTACAAGCTTCGTTTTTCAGCCCAAATCAGAGGGAATGCCGAAGAGCTTCTTGGGGGGGGCCGTTGCTGTCTGTGTACACCCCCGCCCGTCAGCGTGAGGCGATGACGCGCCGATATAACCGGGTTCAGCGTTGTCCTGCCGGGGGCAGCCCGGTACGCGGTTATACTGCGTTGGGCTACGTTGCTTTCGCGGCCAGGCTCGCCTTTATCAAAGTCGGCTAGCCCGGGCGTGTTCATGTTGCTGTTGGATGAATGATTGTCCAGGCTGCTCGTCAATCAAGACGAGGCGACATCCATGCATCTGATTGCAATACTGGATAAATCCAAAAACGCACTTTTGCCCACAGGAGTTTGCTCAATGAACGGAGCGCCCCAAAAAAGAGCATCAGCGTTACCCTTCATTCTGGTCCTTGGCTGTGCCATCATGCTTTGCCTCGCCGTTGACAGCGCGTTCTCCGAAAATAGGATGACGATGTCTGCAACACCTTTGCAGGGATCGTGGTCCATGTGCCAGGTGGAGCACGATAGGATTGCACAACCAGCGACCAAAGGGGACATCAGCGGTGCTGTCAGCAACATCGCCGAACGTCTCCAGCCCGCGGACCTCGCCTATCAGGGCGCGTTTCAGCTTCCGGACAATTTCAACTGGGGCGCCCTGGGGTTGTCCTATTACCCCGGCGGCGGATCAGGCTCGGGCAGCCTGCTTGTCACCGGTTTCCAGTCCATCTCCAGCCCGGCTCACCCCGGGGAGGCGTGCTGGAATCCGTCCTGGAACTGTTATTCCTATTACGGGCAGGTATCCATTCCAAGGCCCGCGGTCAGGACCAATTGGCTTGATCTTCCCGTGGCCGCTCTCATGGGCGGGATGATCAACTTTGACCAGGGAAGAGTCTCGACCGTGAACAGGGAGAATGTTTTTGTCAGCGGCATCGAATATTTTCCGCGCACTGGAACGCAGACACAAGATAAAATCTACGGCTCTGCGGACTTCTGGTATCCAGAGGGCGATTTTGGGGATGATTCATTTCCGACCGTCTGGATGGCCAACCTGGACGGGTCAGGTGCAAGGGGGTTGTTCCATGTCGGGCCCGAGGCCGCGCCCTATCACGGGCGCAAAACCGGGTCCTACTTGTTCACCGTGCCCCAGTGGTACGCCAGCCAGTATCTTGGCGGCCGCCGACTGGTCACCGGACGCTCCCGGGGCACGCCCGCCGTAAATGACCAGCCGGTCACGATCCATGGCGGCTCCCAGGGACCGACGCTGTTTGCCTTTCATGCCCTGGGAAGCGACTCCCCCTCAGGCAACCTGAATGCCCTGCCCTTCCTCTACTATCGCGTGAAATATCCGGGCTGCGCCGGGCCGAACATCGGTCCGACAGCACAATGCGATTATCCCGGGTTCACCATGTGCGACAACTGGACCGGCGGCGCCTTTGCGGACGACGGTGCCAAGCGGGCCTTGATGCTGCTGGGGTACAAGGGACGGGGCGCCAACTGTTACGGCAACGTGGAATGCGCGGATCCGTGCAGCAACGATCAGGGGTATCATTGTAATCCCTATGAACGGCAGGTTGTTTTCTACGACGTGCATGCCTTGGGTCAGGTAGTCCAGGGGCTGCGGGACCCCTGGACTGTCCTACCGTACACTGTCTGGCGTCCTCAGGAGTTCTATCTGACGGGCAATACCTGCTGGAATGTCGGAGGCATGGCCTTTGATCCCCAAACCGGGCGTGTGTTCATGGTGGAGCGTGGCCTGGGGGGAGATGAAAATGCGGCTGTGATCCATGTCTGGCGTGTGGGCGAAGGGTCGTCCAATGTGTCTCAGCCCGGCGTGCTGATGTTGCTGCTGGATGAATGACCTTCGCGGAACATCAAGTGGATGCGGCTGTCGTCTTATCCGGCTTGCATAGTACCCGGTAACTACTCAGCACTTGCGGTGCATGGTCATATGTCTGCACTGGATACCGGCTTTCGCCGAAATGACTTGTCGCACCCAGCCGTTTCCAAGCCAGTCATGCCGGCGTAAGCCGGTATCCAGGTCTTCTTATTCGATTATACTGAGTAGATACATCAAATCAAAGAAAAGTCGTCGACATCTTTTGAAGACATTTAATTGTTGCTGACAATTGGACACTTTTTCCAGGAGGGATGGTGATGGCGAGATATCAAGGACCCAATCGGACCGATGACTGTGGTATTAAGCCGAGCACGCTCACAAGCTGTGTGCGAACAGCTTGTTTCACGGCAACCATGTGTTGCCTGTTCGTTTTCGCGGCGATTTTCCTGACTGTCTCTGCCCATGCCCAGTCCGCGGAAGATGGTTTCAACCCCAATGCAAATTGGCAAATCCATTCTTTCGCCGTGCAGCCGGACGGGAAAATACTGGTTGGCGGCAACTTCTCGGAGATTGCCGGGCACTCCCGCAACAAGATCGCCCGCCTCAACCCGGATGGGTCTCTGGACACCACATTTGCCCCCCCGGCGGAGCCAATGGCGTGGTCAGGGCCATAGCCCTGCAGTCAGACGGCAAAATCATTGTGGGAGGGGCCTTTACGGAAATCGCCGGAGCATCCCGTCATTACCTAGCCCGCTTGAACCAGGACGGGACCAGGGACACGACGTGGAACCTCTTTGCCCAGACGGATGCCACGGTCCGGACCTTGGCCGTGCAAGCAGACGGCAAGGTGCTTGTGGGCGGCGATTTCACGCAAATGTCCCTGCAAACCCGCAATCGCATCGCCCGCCTTGAGGCCGACGGTGCATTGGACGCCGCGTTCAATCCCAATGCGAATGGGGTGGTTTGGGCCATAAGCCTGCAATCCAATGGAAAAATCCTTGTCGGGGGGAATTTCACACAGATTGCTGGAACTGGAAGAAACTACATGGCTCGACTTCAGGCCACCGGTGCATTGGATACGGGTTTTCTTCCGCCAAACAGAGGCCAGATCCGGGTTGTGGCCAGCCAGCCGGACGGCAAGGTCCTTGCGGCCGGAAGTCAGGGTGTGGGACGGCTCAATGCTGATGGATCAGCAGATCCAACGCTCAATGCGGCCACAAATACCTGGGTCTTTGCCATGGCCGTGCAGCCTGACGGCAAGATCCTGGTCGGAGGGAGCTTCACGAAAATCGCCGACAAGGACTTCAACCGCATCGCTCGCCTGGGCCCTGATGGAGACCTGGATCTCACCTTTAACCCTGGTGCGAACAATGCCGTGTATTCCCTGGTCGTGCAGCCGGACGGCAAGATCCTGGCAGGCGGGGTGTTCAGCCAAATTGGGGGCCGAACCCGCAACAACATCGCCCGCCTGCATCAGACCGGCCATGTGGACACCTCCCTGGGAGACCTGAGCGGGGCCAACGGAGCCATATACGCCCTGGCTGTGCAGCCCGACGGCAGGACGGTCATTGGTGGGAACTTCACGGAAGTGTCCATTTACACTCGCAACCGCATCGCCCGCATCAGCCAGGAAGGCATTGTGGACGGTTTCAACCCCGGGGCCAACGGGGTTGTATACACACTGGCCGTGCAGCCTGACGGCAAAATACTGGTCGGGGGGAACTTCACGGAAATCGCCGGACAACCTCGCAACCGGATCGCCCGGCTCAATGCCAACGGGACACTGGACACCACCTTC
Organism: Desulfonatronum sp. SC1; assembly: GCF_003046795.1. Lineage (NCBI taxonomy): Bacteria > Pseudomonadati > Thermodesulfobacteriota > Desulfovibrionia > Desulfovibrionales > Desulfonatronaceae > Desulfonatronum > Desulfonatronum sp. SC1. The sequence goes on from NZ_PZKN01000027.1 coordinate 5,895, forward strand.
AACCCTCCCGGCGGTGCCAACGCAACAGTACGGGCCATGCTCCTGCAGCCTGACGGCAAGATCGTGGTCGGGGGATCTTTCACCAATATTGCGGGTGCTGCCCGTCACTACCTGGCCCGCTTGAACCAGGACGGAACCAGGGACACGACCTGGAACCTCTTCGCCCAGACGAATGCCTATGTGGATTCTCTGGCTGGGCAAGCAGACGGGAAAATTCTTGTGGGCGGTGCGTTCACGGAAATTTTTCTCCAGCCCCACAATCGCATCGCCCGGCTGGAAGCCAACGGTGCCCTGGACGCCACCTTCAATTCCTCGGCGAACAATCTCATCATGGCCATTACCCAGCAACCCAACGGAAAAATTGTCGTGGGCAGGGCTTTTACCACTATTGCCGGGGCATCCCGTCATCACCTGGCCCGGTTGAATCAGGACGGCACCAGGGACACGACCTGGAACATTTTTGCCCAGACGAACAACTTTGTCCGTTCCTTGACCGTCCAATCCGATAACAGGATTCTTTTGGGTGGAGACTTCACGGAACTGTCCCTGCAAACCCGCAACCGCATCGCCCGCCTTCAAGTCGACGGCGCATTGGATGGGGCTTTTGATCCGAATGCATCACTACCCGTGTTTGCGACCGCCCTGCAGTCTGACGGAAAAGTCGTTCTTGGCGGCATTTTCCTTGAGGTTGGAGGACTTATGCGATGGCGTCTGGCCCGGCTCGGCAATTCCACGGCCGCCCTGCAACGCCTGGAAGTCCTGCGCGGCGGAGGGACTGTTCGCTGGCATCTCGGGGGGTCCTTTCCCTGGCCCTATCAAGTCTTTTTCGAGCAGTCCTCCAATGGCCTGACCTGGACTGCTCTGGGCTGGGGCCAGGCCATGGCCGACGGCTCAGGATATGAACTCTCAGGGGCTAAACTGCCGGTGCGGAACATTCATTACGTTCGGGCCACCGGCTATGCCCAAAGCAAGGGATCCGTGTCCCTGCACCGCTCGGTTCTGCAATTCTATGCTCAACCGGCCCTGTGCCCGGGGATATTCCTGCTGCTCTTGGGCGATTAACAGGGGAAACGGCATGCGATGAGAAACAAGGAAATATTCAGCGGGCATTCTGGAGAAAGTGCCAAGACGAGTCATTTCATGGCGAATTGCCCGTGTTTCAGAGCACGGGAACGCAGACACAATCCATGATATACAATTCCATGGTGGTCCATGTCTCGTAAGCGGTGGCGGCTCCGTCAAGCACATCCCAGCCCGGGGTGCTGATGCTGTTGCTGTTGGACGAGTGATTGTCCAGACAGGCTCTCGCCTTGCTTTGCGCAACAGGGGCAACGGGAATTTTTTGGAACATTCGCCTGACCCAAGCTCCAACATATCAATGGAGGACGTCATGAAGATATTCTGGCTCGGCATCATTCTCCTGGCTGGCCTTTTCATTTACGGGCCTGTCCATGCCTCACAACCCAGTCCGGACGACCGTCAATCAACAAGTGAAGCTTCTGGCCTGAATACGGAGGGTACCCTGGACCTTCTCCAGTTCACCTCCGGCGGCCATGTTATCGGGTTCGGTAATGATTCGGTGTACGTTGCCGGGCTGGACCGGGTGCTGAGGGTGGAGTTCGTTGGAGGCCGGCCGGTTCAGCCCGTGGCTGAGGGCGAAGGGACGACTTCACACGGAGCGCCCCCCCTGGGCACGGTGACCTATGCCAACGTATGGGACGGCGTGGACGTGGCCTACAGGGCAGCCGAGGGCGGCATCCTGGAGAGCTTCTACTATGTTGACTACACGGAAACCGGCCCGGCCGTGGACGGCATCCGGCTGCGCTACAACCGCCCGGTCAGCCTGGACGAGCGGGGCAACCTGGTCACGGCCTTTGAGAACGGGCACATGGCCGAATCCGCGCCAGTGGCCTGGCAGGAGGTGGACGGGGAAAAACGCTTTGTGGACGCGTCTTTTGTGCTTCTCGGCGAGCAGGCGGTCGGGTTCGCCTTGGGCGATCATCTGCCCGGCATTCAGGTGGTCATCGATCCGGTGCTGACCTGGAACACCTTTCTGGGGGGAGCACACCAGGACTATGGGCTCGGCATAGCCCTGGACGCCGGCGGCAATGTCTATATCGTCGGACATGGCGAGAGTACCTGGGGCCGCCCGGTCAGACCACATCAAGGGGCGGTATCTGCTTTTGTGGCCAAACTCGGCAGCAGCGGAGCTTTGCAGTGGAATACTTTTCTTGGAGGTACAGGCAGGGACTATGGAGCCGGTATCGCCGTGGACAACAGCGGCAACGTCTACGTGACCGGGGAAAGTCTTTCAGCCTGGGGCTCACCGGTCAGGCCATTTGTCGGAGAGTCTTCTGCTTTTGTGGCCAAACTCAACAGCAGCGGCATTCTGCAATGGAACACCTTTCTCGGTGGACTTGGCGTTGACAGGGGTGGTGGTATCACGCTGTCCGGCAGCGGTTATATTTATATCGTCGGCAGCAGCAGCGCCACTTGGGGTGCTCCGGCGCGGGATTTTTCCGGAGATTATGACGCCTTTGTCGCCAAGCTACGGGATGACGGCGTCCTGGAATGGAACACCTTTCTCGGGTCTGATCACCGAGACTTTGGATATGCCATAGCCTATTACGGCAGCGGCACGGCCGCCGTCTATGTCGCCGGAAGCAGTAACGCCACCTGGGGGTTCCCGGCCCGCTCACATTCAGGAGGCTATGATGCCTTTCTGGCCAGAATCAATCCTCTCAACGGCGCTCTCTGGGGCAACACCTTTTTGGGCGGTAGCAGCCAGGACCATGGGTACGGTATTGCCCTCGATGGCCTTGGCGACGTCTATCTGACAGGGATCAGTCTGTCGTCCTGGGGCAGCCCGGTGCGGGGCTATTCCAGCTCCCATGATGTATTTGTCGCCAAAGTCAGCGGGAATAACGGCATGCTGATGTGGCACACTTTTCTCGGCGGCGGTGATTACGACTCCGGATATGGCATTGCCGTGAGGAATAACAACGTTTTTATCACGGGTTATAGCTCATCATCCTGGGGGCGGCCGATACGGCCGCTTGCCGGAGTTGTAGACGCCTTTGTCGCCAGGATCGCGGGCAACAGCGGCGCGCTGCAGTGGCATACCTTTCTGGGTGGCAGCGGCTTTGATGAGGGAAGAGGTATCGCCGCAGACGGCAAAGGCAACGTCTATCTAACCGGATTCAGCGATGCCTCCTGGGGCAGCCCGGTGCGCGGCTATACGGCAACGGGCTACGATGCCTTTGCGGCCAAGCTGCTCATCCGTACGCTCACGGTAACCGCCAATCGCACGACAGCTGTGCCGATTACCTCCAGCCCGTCGGGCTACGGCGGCACGACCGACTACATCAAGGGGGTGGCCAACGGCACGACAATCACCCTGACCGCACCCGCGACCAAGGGCGCCGCGCGTTTCGACAGCTGGTCCGGCTGCGACGCCACGAACCAGTCGGCCAGGACCTGCACCGTGACCATGAACGCCGACAAGCCAGTGACGGCCAATTACAAAGGCGGCCAACCCGGGGTGCTGTTGTTGCTGTTGCTTGACGAGTAGACCCTCATCCTGTTTCCCGGCTGTCCAATGCCGACGGTATCCGAGTGGCGGCGTTGGGGGAAGTCCCTGTTGCGGCTGGGCTGTTACAATTCCCAGCGTGGACCGCATCTTCACGATCCTGCGAGCAGCCCGTCACCTTTTTGGAAAAGGAGCAGCCATGCAAACCATCATCCATACCGTACAGGTGATGTTGGCCTTGGCGCTTGTCTTGAGCGCTCAGATCGCCGGCGCGGCCACGTTTTATGTCAGTCCCGCTGGATATGATTCCTCGCCGCCCTGGTGCGGTGCGGAGTCCCATCCATGTAAAAGCATCACCAAAGTGCTGGAGGCCGGGGGGGACATGACCATCCTGGTGGCCCGGGGTACGTATGATGAGCATGTAGGCATCAGAGGGAACCGTAAGATTACAATCCAAGGCGGCTGGAACGCCGGCTTCACCACGCAGTCCTGCGACCCCTCGCAGACCGTGATCACCGCGCCTCCCGATATGGTGGGTGATCAATTGATCACGGTGTCTGCATATTCGCAAGATTCGCCCTTTGGGCCAAAGGACTTGGAGGTGGAATTGGATTGCCTGCGCATCCAGGGAGTGCCGGAAGCCGTCCGACTCGGGATTTTCGTTGGTTCTGGGGGTGATGGCAGCCGGCTCTTGTTTGCGATGCAAAGGAGCATTGTGCGCGGTTTTCAAGAGGGCATTTTTGTTAGTGCGAGATCAAATTCCTCCCTGGAATTCAATCTTGAAACCACCGAGATTCATCAGAATTCATCGACGGGCTTGACGCTTCGCGCCCTTTACGGAGCAACCCTTGCCTTCCAGGCGAACAGGGTCAGATTGTCGGACAACGGCGGTAACGCCGTGGCCGGCGCCGCCACGGGGTTGCTGCTGACCACTGACCGGGGGATGATCGAAGGCACCTTGAAAAACACGATCATTACCGGCAACAGCGCCCCTGAAGGCGGCGGGGCGTTGCAGATTTCAGGGTTGGACGCCATCGGCGATCCACTCCGGGACGATGTGACGCTGACACTGACCAACACCACCATCCATGGCAACCATCAAGGCGTCCACGGAGGGGGGCTGCGGGTTATCGCGGCAGGGGCGAAATTCATAAAAATCCGTATCAGGAATACAATCATCTGGGGGAATACCGCGGGGGGAAGCGACGCCGATGTGGTCGTGAAGGTCTTCGATCCCGCGGCCCGCGCGGAGGTTACGGCGAGGCACTCCATTCTCGGCAACGTGAATGTCCCGTCCGGTGTGTTCACGGACCTGGGCAACAATCTCAATGCCGATCCGCGGCTCGATTCCGAGCAGCACCTGACCTTTCCCTCCCCGGCCAGGAATGCCGGGATCTGCGGCTCATACCGGACGATTAACGGTATCCCGTTCTACATTCGTATCGCCCCGTACGACGACTTTGACGGCCAGAACCGTCCGGGGTTCGGCGTGCGCTACGGATGCGACATCGGCGCGGACGAGTTTTTCGGCAGTCTGGCGCCCATATATCTTCTGCTGCTGGGGGAGTGATGAGCCGGCCGCTGATCATGATTCAGCGTTTTACGCTGTTTTTGGCGGAAGGAACGTGTTCGCCGTCAAACAGTGAGTGTGTCATTTTGTGAAAAGAGTAGACAAGCCCTTCTTTCGGGGATAGTACTCCTTCGCAAATAATAACGCTTGCATTCTCCAATTCAGGATTACTCATGTTCGTCTATTGCTCGGCCGGTCCGGGCACGAGCAGGGGCTGGCTTCCGGCTCGTTCCCATTGTGAATCATGTTGTCCCGCCATCCGTTTGGATTTGACGGAAAAGCCCTTCTCCCGCGTAACCACGCCGGAGAGGGGCTTTTTTTATTGATCGCGGGGTAAGGCCATTGGCCATAGGACGGTTTCATCTTTGACTCACCCCATTGTCACATGGACAAAAACTTAAGGAGGCAGCATGCCGCGGCATACATTCTCATTAACCGTCAGGAACGTGATCCTCGTCTTGGTTGCCGTGGCGGCCGCGACGTGCCTGACAGTGCCGGCCATGTCCAAGACATCGGCCGGAACGATCCGGGGCGATGGCGCATACGGGAAAATGCCCATCCTGTTCATCCCCAACCAGGGGCAGATGGATGAGCAGGTCGCCTTCTCCATCCAGGGCAGGGACAAGTCGATATTCTTCACCTCCCAGGGGGTGACCTTTGCCCTCTCGGTCCCGGTCCAGGATGGAGCAAGCAGGAAAGAGTCCTTTTTGCGCGACATCGAGCCCGACGCGGCCACGGTGGGTGGCCCAGTGAAGCGCTGGGTGGTCAAGCTGGACTTTGTCGACGCCCGCCAGGATGTCCTGCCCGAGACGCTGGAAGCCTCGGAAACCGTGATCTCCTACTTCAGGGGCAAACCAGAAGAGTGGCACACCGGTATCCAGGCCAGTTCCAAGATCATCTACCGCGACCTCTGGCCCGGGATTGATCTGATCTACTACGGCACGGTGAACCGCTTGAAATATGACTTTATCGTCCACCCGGGAGCCGATCCGGGGCGGATCAAGCTGGCCTACCGCGGCGTGGACTCCCTGGAAGTGACCGACGAAGGCCGCCTCATGGTTACCACGCCTGCCGGAGCGTTTTACGATGATATCCCGGTGGCCTGGCAGGACCTGGAGGAAGGACGGCAGGATGTTGCCGTGGCCTATGCCATGGAGCAGCCGCCCCATGTCCAGGTTGCCGCCCTTGGCCCAGTGGCGGGGGATGCAGGCTCAGCCCTTGGCCTGGCCGGCACGGCCCAAACCCATGGCTACGGCTTCACGGTCGGTGCCTACGACACCACCAAGCCCCTGGTGCTGGACCCGGAAATGGTAATCTACAGCGGCTTCATCGGCGGATCAGCAGATGAAGCAGGTTTTGGAATTGCCGTGGACTCAGTTGGGCGGGCCTATGTCACGGGACGTACAAATTCCGGTCCAGGGTCTTTCCCCGTTCGGAATGGGCCATACCTTGATTACAATTTAAACGTCGACGCCTTTGTGGCCCGGGTCAGGGCGAATGGAACCGGCCTGGAATACTGCGGCTATATCGGGGGGTCGGGGATCGATGTCGGCATAGGCATCGCCGTGGACGGTGCCGGCAACGCCTATGTCACCGGCAGTACCCAATCAAACGACTTCCCTACTGCCGGTAACTGGCCGTACACGACCTACAGCGGCCAGGGAGACGCCTTCATCGCCAAGGTCAAGGCGGACGGGACGGGTTTGATCTACTCCGGCTACATCGGGGGAGGGGTCAGCGATTACGGAAGAGCGGTGGCCGTGAATGTTTTCCGCCAAGCATATGTCACGGGAGTCACCTACTCCTCCAATTTTCCGACAAAAAATGGGCCGAATTTGACCCATAGCGGCGGTGCGGACGCGTTCGTACTCAAGATCAATCACGAAGGGTCCGACCTTGTCTACAGCGGCTTTATCGGCGGCACAGGCGATGATCATGGGTATGGCATCGCCCACGATGTTGATCGAGCCTATGTTGTCGGCCGTACGAGTTCCTCGCACACGACCTTTCCGGTCGTTGCCGGGCCGGGGTTGACCTACAAGGGAAATATGGATGCCTTTGTGGCCAGGGTGGCACCCAACGGTCAGAGTCTCGAATACTGCGGTTATCTCGGCGGATCGCAATGGGATTTTGGGGAGGCGATCGCCGTGGACCTCGTCACCGGTGCGGCCTATGTCACGGGAGGCACGCAATCCAGCGAGAACCAGGGCTTTCCGGTCAAGGTGGGTCCGAATCTGACTCACAAAGGCATAACGGATGCCTTTGTGGCCAAGATCAACGCCGACGCGAGCCTGGCCTATGCCGGCTATATCGGGGGTGCATCGGATGACCGGGGCTTTGGCATTGCCGTGGACGGTTCCGGACACGCCTACGTCGCGGGCAGTACAGCTTCCACCGAGGCCTCGTTTCCGGTTCTGCACGGGCCGTATCTCCACCACAGCGGTAACTATGACGCCTTTGTGGCCAAGGTCCGGTCCGATGGCCGGGGCCTGATCTACAGCGGGTATATCGGGGGCAGCAGTTTGGATGAAGGCAAGGCCATCGCCGTGGACAGCGAGGGCAGCGCCTATGTCACCGGCGAGACCTTTTCCGATGAATTGAGTTTCCCGACGAAGACAGGTCCGGTTCTGGTGGCCAATGCGGGATTCACTGTTGATAATAAAAGCGATGCCTTTGTGACCAAGATCGCCACGGGCAACCTGCAGGTGAACATCGCCCCTCCGGCGGCCCGTACGGCCGGGGCCGGCTGGCGCCGCGCCGGCACCCCGGACAACTGGCGGGCCCACGGGACAGCGGAAAACGGCTTGGCCGCGGGAGATTACGTAGTGGAATTTTCTACCATTCCCGGATGGAACATCAAGAGCAATGAAACCTGTCAGGTCCAGACCGGGCTGACCACAACCTGCACCGTGACCTATGTCCAGAATACCAGCCTCTACCAGATTCTCGTGTCCGTTGCGGGCCAGGGGGGCACGGTCAGCGGTGGGGGGACCTATGCCCACAATGCCCTGGTCACGCTGACGGCCACCCCGTCCCAGGGCTTAGCCTTCGGCCATTGGGCTGAAAACAGCCAAAAGGTCGATGGGGCATCGGCTACATACAGCTTTTACGCGACAGCCAACCGATCCTTGCAGGCCCATTTTCGGAAAAACTCGCAAGCCGGAGTCTTGCTGCTGTTGCTGGATGAATGAAGGGATGGTGGCTCGGGCATTGGCTTGGAGATAATGGAAGAGCACGGCCAGGTGTTTTTTACGACAATACTGGAAGATTTTTCACCATGTATTGACGGATCAGACACGGTTGGACTCCCACGACAAGGAGGCACAAGCAATGCAGTATTGTTTTGCAGTCAACCGGTTTTGGATCGTGGCCGCCCTGCTCGCGGCCGCGCTGGTGCTCCCCTGCAAGGCCGTGGCCCAGGACCCCACGGCCCCGGTCAACATGGGCATCTACGGAGGGACTGTGGAGCGCATCAGCGGCGCACCGATGGATGCCTCGACCACACGGCTTTTCCTGGCCCTGGACAACCCCAATTCGGTTTTTTATGCCGACATTCCCCATGACCACGGCTACCCGTTCATTCCGGACCACGTCTGGTTCCAGGTGGTCCCGGGTCTGGCCGCGGAACAGAACAGGGGCCTGGTCACCCATATCTCCACCCATCAGGCAACCGGCCGCCTCTATGCCAACCCGGGATTGAAGCTGTTCAATTTCGGGACAGACCCCCAGGACCAGCCCCAGGAGGTGGCCGGATTTTTCGTCCCGGACCTTCTGGTCCACGGCGACCGGGTCTTTTTCACCCAGTCCGTCAATGACCCATCCGACCCCAGCGATCCCGGGGCAGCAAACACCTTTTCCCTGCAATGGCAGGCCATTGACCCGGCAACCGGGCGGGGCACCGGGGCCGTGGCCGGAGTGAAACTGCACGAGCAGACCGGCGGGTCCACCGGATGGCATTCGGAGATGGCCGTCTGCCCTGTCAGCGGAAAACTCTACATGCTGCTGTTCTTCGATGGCGGACACGATCTCCATGGCAAGCTGTTGGTTTCTAAAGAGACCGCATCGGACATGACCGGGGATCCAGACTATGCCGAAGTCTTTGAAGTCCGGGACCTGCCGGCTTATGCGGCCGATTGGAGGGACGGCTCCCTGAGCCGCTGGCCCATCCGTCTGGGCGTGGGCCCGGACGGGCGGGTCTTCATTGCCGGACTGGACGGCGATCCGACCACCACCATCCGGGTGGCCTATTCCGATAATCAAGGGCAAGATTGGTCTTTAGAGGTTGACACTGGCGTGGAGCAGGGCTTCCTGGGTCCACAGATGGCCTTTGCCGGGTATGGGATCCTGACAGACCCCAATGACTACTTTGTCTATCTCAGCAGTTCCAGGAGTACGGGACGCGGCGCGGACGGGACCTGGGAGGGCGCCGACATAAGACATGCCCCATTCATGGACCCGGTGGCCCCTGTGGCCCCGGACGACAAGCATGTGTTGTACAGTTCATTCGAGCAATTGGGTCTTGGGTACAGCACCGAGGCTTTGTCCGACCCGATCGATCTGGCCATGGCCAGCTACACTCACGGCATTGAGGCCGTCCAGATCAACGACTTTGACTTCACGGCCGATAAGACCATCGGCTGGACCGCCTCGGGCCAGGGCCTGCGCCGGACCGCTGACCTGCAGGGCGAACCTCCGACCTGGACCGAACCCATGGTCCCCGGTGTCGAGCCCAGTTTTTTTGCCGTGGCCATCGACCCCAACGCCACTCCGGCTGGGAGCGTGGTGTTCGCAGGAGGGACGCGGAATGTGTATCGGACGGTTAACGCCAATGATTCGGATCCGGTTTGGTCGACATTATTCAACGGGTATGGAGCCCCGGACGACATGGCCCTGGTCAAGCGCATCGCCGTCAAGCCCGGGAACTCAAATGTCATCTTTGCCGGGTATGCCACGGACACCACCGACCCCACGGCCATCAACGGGCTCATGGCCTCCATTAATGACGGAACTGACTGGAATCCTGTCCTGTTTGACGGAGACCGTTTCCTGGATGTGCGAGATCTGTTGTTTGTCGATGCCGACCTGTTCGTGGCCGCGGCCTACGACGCGGGCCACCCCGACTCCTGGGGCGTTTTCCGGGTGGACACCACCGATCCCAGCAACCTGGTCGTCCACCATGAATTGGCCCCGCCCACCACTGCCTTCCACGCCCGCAGCCTGGCCGTGGATTCTTCCGGCGGGGTCTATGTGGCCGGAGTGACCACGGACTGGGTCCAGCACGGCTATAGCGGTTCGCCCAGGGTCTATTACCGGGCCTTGGGAGGGACCAGTTGGGTCCAGGTTGACAACGACGGCCTGCCCAACAACGCTGAACCGGCTCAAGCCGACAACACCCTGATCACGGTCGGCGTGGATGCCAATGACGTGGAAGCCCCCCTGCTGACCTTCGGCCGCAGGCTCTATGTCCTGCTCGAGGACGAATGGGACGACATCTATGAGTACCCTTTCCAGACCGAACTCCAGGTCCTGAAGTGGGACGAACTGACCCTGGGCAGCGGCTCCGGGCTCTATGCCCAGGATGTGGGTGTCTTTCCGGAAGAGGAACTGGTGACGCTGACTGTCGTCAAGGCCGGATCCGGTCAGGGCACGGTGGTCAGCAATCCGCCGGGCATCCATTGCGGCCTGACCTGCCAGGGGTCTATCGACGAGGGCGAGGTGGTCGGCCTGACGGCCAACCCGGCCGCGAACTCCTCCTTTGCGCGGTGGGGAGGGAATTGCAGCGGGACCAGAAACACATGCACGTTGGTCATGGACGACGACAAGGATGTCACGGCCCGGTTCGTCGCCTTCAAGGTTGTGGACGAGGATGGAGGCCGGGTCGGCTCACCGGTGATCATGGTCAATGAAGTATACGCCTTCACTGTCCAGGGTTCCGGAACCTATCAGGTCAGGGTCTTTCGAAACGGGGTTTTCCTGGGCTACCTCGCCTTGAGCGGAGGACAATACTTTTTTTCGGCCGACTCCCCCGGGAGGTATGAAATCAGGATCACTGACGGCAGCGACACCGTGGTCATTACGATCATGGTCAGGCCGGAAAGCGCCTTGGGGCACCTCCCGCTGCTCTTGCTGGATTAGGAGGGAGAGTGAGGCAAGGCTCAGGACCTGCCTGAAAAGCGGTTTTCTTTGCGGCATAAAGAGGGGCAACCATGATGAAAGCACGACTTATCGCTGGTTTCCTGTTTGTTTTGATCGTTCAGATACATCTGGGGATCGCCCCAGTTTGTGCCCAGTCAGCCCTGGACGGCTTCCATCCCAATGCCGACGGGACAGTCCGGGCCCTGGCCGTCCAGTCTGACGGCAAGATCCTGGTGGGCGGCGATTTTACCACCATAGCCGGCACGGGCCGCAATCGCATCGCCCGGCTGCATGCCGACGGCAGTCTGGACACCGCCTTTAATCCGGGGACAGGGGCCACGGCCACGGTCCAGTCCATTGCCGTGCAGTCCGACGGCAAGGTTCTTGTCGGCGGGGATTTCACTTCGTACAACGGCACGTCTCGCAACCGCATCGCCCGGCTCAATACCGACGGCAGTCTGGACCCCAGCTTCAATCCCGGCAGCGGGGTAGAGCCTCCCGACTCAGCTGTCTATGCTTTGGCCATACAGTCCGACGGCAAGGTCGTCATCGGAGGCCTGTTCACAACAGTCGGCGGCATCACGCGCAACAACATCGCCCGACTCAATATTGACGGCAGCCTGGACCCCACCTTCAACCCCGGGACAGGCACGGATGCCTTGATCTGGGATCTCACCGTGCAGTCCGACGGCAAGGTCCTTGTCGGCGGCAATTTCACCACCTACAACGGCACCTCCCGCAACCGTATCGTCCGGCTCCATGCCGACGGCAGCCTGGACCCCACCTTCAACCCCGGCAGCGGAGTGGAGGGCACTTCCGTCTACTCCCTGGGCCTGCAGGCCGATGGCAAGGTGCTCATCGGCGGTACCTTCAGTGCCTACAACGGCACCCCCCGCCAGTCCATCGCCCGGCTCACCAGCAGCGGCAGCCTGGACACCTCGTTTACCGCGGGATCTAGCGGCACCGTTTACGAATTGAAGATTCAGCCGGACGGGGCAACTCTCGTCGGAGGGATTTTTACCCAGTTGGTCGGGCAAGACCGGAGCAATATGGGCCGCCTCCTGCCTGATGGCAGCATTGACCCGGACTTTGATCCTGGCGTTGGCGTGGTTGGGGATTTTGTCTGGGCTCTGGAAACCCAGCCCGACGGCCAGATCCTGGTGGGCGGCTTGTTCACGACTCTGGGCGGGCAGGCGCGCGGCAACATCGGACGGCTCTATCCGGACGGCACCCTCGATGCCGACTGTAACCCCAATGCCGACAACCAGGTTTCCGCCCTGGCCGTGCAGCCCGACGGCAAGATACTGATGGGCGGCTTGTTCACGACCGTGGGCGGCACGGGCCGCAACCGTATCGCCCGGCTCTATCCGGACGGCACCCTGGATGCTGCTTTTGATATCGGATCGGGATTTGATGGCCTGGTTCGATCTCTTGCCGTCCAGCCCGACGGGAAAATTCTGGCTGCCGGGGCGTTCACCGAGTATAACGGCACGGGCCGCAAATACATGGCCCGCCTCCATGCCGACGGCAGCCTGGACACCTCCTTTGCTTCCACCGGGTCCGGACTGAACAATGCAGTTTCCAGTCTGGCCCTGCAGCCTGACGGCAAGGTTCTGGTCGGCGGGGATTTCACTTCGTACAACGGTACGGACCGCAAATACATGGCCCGCCTTCATGCCGACGGCAGCCTGGACACCACCTTTGCTTCCACAGGGACCGGGCTTGATGACATTGTCTCCAGTCTGGCCCTGCAGCCTGACGGCAAGGTTCTGGTCGGCGGGGATTTCACTTCGTACAACGACACGGGCCGCAAATACATGGCCCGCCTCCATGCCGACGGCAGCCTGGACACCGCCTTTGTCCCAGCAACCATTTCGGGCAATCGGGTCTATGCCCTGGCCCTGCTTCCCGACGGCACAGTATGCATGGCCGGGGATTTTTTTGAGGTGGGAAGCGTCTCGCGCGACAAAATCGCCCGATTGGGTGCCGGCGGCGTATTGGACCAAACCTTTTTCCCAGGCACCGGAGCGAACAATCTCATCTATACCCTGGTCCTGGACGCGGACGGCAAGGTGCTCATCGGTGGAGATTTTTCCACGTACAACGGGACCGATCGCAGCCGCATCGCCCGGGTCAACGGAGACGGCAGCCTGGACACCACGTTTATTCCCCAGGGGACAACGAACGGTTCGATCCGGGCCCTGGCCCTGCAGGTTGACGGCAAGGTTCTGGCCGGTGGGTGGTTCACGTCATTGGCAGGACAGAATCGCAATCGTATCGGCCGCCTGAGCGTTGCCGGAGCAGTCCTCCAGTCCTTGGACGCATCCGGGGACGGGGCGTCAATGACCTGGACCCGCAGTGGGGCCGGACCGGAGTTTTTTCGGGTCACTTTTGAGCAGTCCCTGGATGGGACCAGCTACAACTTGCTCGGGTCGGGGACACGCGTGGCCGGCGGCTGGCAATTGAGCGGGTTGAGTCTACCCAAGGCCCAAAATTTCTGGATTCGAGCCAGGGGATATCATGCCTCGGGTGAATACACGGCCTCACAATCCATGGCCGAATCGGTCGGCAATTTCTTTCTGGCGGGCAGTCTGCGGGTGAATATCGAGCCCCAAGGCGCTCGTCAGGCCGGGGCCGGGTGGCGCCGGGTGGGCACTTCGGACAACTGGCGCGGCAGCGGGACCACGGAATATGGCCTGCCGGTTGGACAGCATGGGGTCACCTTCAAACGTGTGGCCGGATGGAACACCAAGGCCGATGAGAACGTGACGATTCTGTCCGGGCAAAGCACGACCCTTTCCGTGACCTATACCTCAAACACCACCCAGTATCAGGTTTCCCTGGCCGCGGGCGACAACAACGGGTCGGTTGCCGGCGGGGGGACCTTTGTCCACAACACCTGGGTCACGGTCAGGGCCATCCCCAAGAAGGGCTATGCCTTCAGCCACTGGACCCTGAACGGGCAGAAGATTTCCGGGGCCGGGGCTACCTACAGTTTCTATGCCACGTCCAACTGTTCCCTGGTGGCCCATTTCCGGGATAGTATCCCTCTGCCTGGCTTGCTGATGCTGTTATTGGACGAGTGAGCACATCCGGGCGGGGAAGACCCGGAAAACAACCTGGTGATGTGCTCAAGACCACCTGAAGAAAGGCAGTTCATCGGCAGGAGAGGATGAATCCATGTTTGGTGCTCTCTGTATCGAGATGATTCCCGCGCGGATCTGGTGCCTGGCCAGAGCCCTGTGCGAAATACGATGCCGGGGTGCACATATTCGTTTGTGACGAGCAACGCCCATTTCCGGAAGATGTCCGGGGATGGGCGTTTTTTATTGACGTCCGCCCAAGACGCAGCCCGATTCAGGATTGATGGGGTGTTAGTCATGAACGATGACCCTAACTCGCAAGGAGCCCTTTCATGACGGTTGCTCTTCCCGGAACATGCCGCATATCCGTCGCCTTCGTCTTGTTTCTTTTGCTGGACGAGTAAAAGGCCGCAAAACATCATTGGTTGGGAGAATGGGATACTATTGAGGAATCGTTTCACAAGGAGGCAGCCATGCCACGCGCATTCATGCTGATTATTTCCATGTTGCTTTATTTCCCGGTGCAAGTCTTCGCGGACTTCTATGTCATCCCCGGCGGCGGACCGCCCGCGGGCACGGAAATCAGATCCACGCCGTACATCATCTCCTCGCCCGGCATGTACTTCCTCAAGAAGAACCTGTCCTGTCCGGCGGGAACCCACTGCATCACCATCGCCGCGGACGACGTGACTTTGGACCTGATGGGTTTCAGCCTGAGCGGATCGGGCGGGACCGGCAATTTTGACGGCATTCACATCGTGCAGCGCAAAAACGTGGAGGTGCGCAACGGTACAATCCTCAATTTTCAAAGAAACGGCGTGATGGAGTCGGGCGCTACGTTTCTGGAAGGCAGGCACAGGATGATCAACCTGCGCCTGTACGGCAACGGCGTCAATGGGATCTCTCTTGCCAGCGAATTAAATACGATAATCGGGTGTACAGCAACACACAACGCATCCACCGGTATCTATTCCGGCGCCGGCAGCGTGTTCAGGGACAATGTCTGTTCGTATAACAAGTTCGGTCTGATGGCCGCCCACTACGCGTCGGTCATCGGGAACTCTTGCACGCGGAATTCTCTCATCGGGATATTTTGCGGCCCGCAATGCCTGATCGTGGACAATGTCGCCATCTTGAATGGCAGTAGGAATATTTATACCCAGGCCAGCGTCCTGGAACGTAATCTGGCGCCGTAGCCAGGGCCGATCAATTATTCGTCGGCGCAGCAAAACACCTCCATCCCCGAGGATATCTCCAATGACACACAACTGAATCATTGCCTGGATGGCCATGTCGGTTCTTCTGTTGTCCGCTTCGGCGACGGCCATGAGCATGCCGGATGCCGGGCAAAACAAATGCTACGACAATACCCAGGAAATCGCCTGCCCCCAGCCCGGCGTGCTGATGCTTCTGTTGGGTGAATAGAGAAGGGGCATGGGGAAATTAATCATCGACGGGCGCAACTGAAGCCGAGCGACTTGAGAGAAAGGCGGTTCGTCTAGTCAATGGTTGAATTGTGGACTTGAGGTGGGCCGTCTCCAAGATAAAAAATTCCTGGATAACCATGTGTTTCAAAGCCGTCACTGGGGTTGCGGACCAGGATGGAATCCTTGATGATCAGGTGCCCGGACCGGTTGTTGCTGACATAAAAGATGGCACCCCCACCCTCACGGGCATGATTGTCCTCGATACGCGTGCCGCAAATGTTGAGATCAAACCTGTTCCCGTCGTTATAGATCGCTCCGCCGCTTCCCCCGCCAGGCGTTCCCGGCCGTTGCGGATTGGCGCCGAAGCCGACGGCTGAATTATGGCTGAACAGGGAATTGAACACGGAGTATGAAACTCCGATGCTACTCAGCCCCCCTCCATTCGAGCAGATATTCCCGAACCGCGGCTCTCCCCCGAAGGTGCTGTTGACGACATACAGCGGCTTGTTCTCGTGCTGACTGAACGCCCGAACGGCCGCTCCTCCCACATCGGGCCCGGTGGTCGCGCACCTGTTGCTCAGAAAACGGCAGTTAACCACCTTCAAGCGCCCCCCTCGCGCTCAAATAGCCCCGCCGCCGTCGTACCTCTGTTCATCGGATGAATTTCCCTCAAGAAAAGTGAGGTTTTGTACGGTAAGCCGGGGATGATCCTGATTCTGGCAATGCGAGGTTGTCCATATCTGATCTGGGTCGCAGGTGTTCATGTAGAGTATTCTCCGCGCATTCCCGCCGCTCAGGGCGATTTTTCCTCTGCCGTCGATGACGATTTTCGGTCCGGTGTTGTTGAAGATCTTCGCGGTTTCTTCCAGGTGGATAACGAGGGGCCTCGGGCCGCAGTTGAAGGTGATGACGCCTCCCTTAGCTATTGTGTCGACAACAGCTGCGCTGGTGCAACTTTGTGGAGAACCGTCGCCGATGACGTGATCCGGCATGGAGGTGTCCTCCAGTTCCGCCTCGGCCGGAAGAGGGCAGTGGCCGTCCGGGTTGCCCGTCGGCGGCCAGGTTCTCCAGGGATTTGCTGTTCCCGCGAGGATGGCCGGCAGAAAAAGGAGTAGGTCGTCGGAGTCATTCGAGCAAAAAGCCGTTCTTTGCGCAGAGAGTGCGCAGAACAGCAAGAGAAAAAGGAGCAGTCGGTTCATAGTTTTAGATAGCGATGCAATAGAAAGGACGAAGAACTCTTGATCTGTATTGCATAATCATCAATAAGCCAATCGGCTGAAGGTGTCCTGCCCTTGCATGGACAGGATGAGAACAAGGTGTGCTGAATTCACTGGCATCTATACATGTTGTCGAAAATCCGTCCTCAGTATCGACGCTTAGATCAACGATGAAGCGCAATTTTCCGATGCCTTCGCGCTGACCTTATAGTCGTCGGTTTGACGTCTTGTCACCTGGATACGTAGAAAAAACAACACTGCGTAGCACAGAGTATTATCAGGTCAGGTCAAACAAGGCTGGTGAATGTTCGTTGCTTGGCGATATTTCTCGGGACAAGCGGGGATTAATCATCCAGGAGCAAGGCCGGGATGGCTGGGTTGAAACGTGTGGTGCCCTGTTCGTACTCGTCCGCCCCGATGTCGATTCCTCGGCCCATGGGCCTTTGCTGGCCGTCATAATCCAGAAAGGGCGACGGCAAGCCCGGAATGGCCGAGGTGCCGGCATCGACCACGCCCGGCACGGCCGTAGCCAGATGCAGGTCCCCGCTGTCCGGAGCGACGAACCAGGCGGCCTGGGCCGTGGTCACATTGTGGGTCACAGTGGCCGTTCCTCCGTTTCTCGAGACGATAGCCTTGTTGGTCAGGTTGTTGGCGATGAAGGCCCCGGTGGTGGTCGCGAAGCGATACTCTATGGCATTGGGGTAGCCGTGGTCAAAAAAAATGGTGTTGTTGTAGACCCGGGCGTCGGTGCTGGACTGGAGATCGATGCCCACGTCGGCAAAGGCCGGGTTCCTGGTGCTGTGGTAGATCATGTTGTTGCGGATGACTCCCCGGACATGGGTCGACGATCCCAGGCCGAAACCAATCCCCCGGTCGCAGTCGATGATCAGGTTGCCCTCGACCAGGGTGTCCCGGGAGCCGGACCAGAAATGGACGGCATGTTCGGCGATGGAGCCGGAAGGACTGGCGATGTTCTTGAAAATGTTGTTGCGGACAACCCAGTTGTGGGATCTGTGGGCATCGATTCCGCCGATGTACCATTGGGGCCCGATTCCGGCCGAGTATTCAAAAAGGCTGTTTTCCACCAGGCCGTTGGTGGAGGCATGGGGGCTCGAGGGGTTGGTGGACACCTTGACCATCTGTTCCTTGGTGTCCACGATGCGCAGATTGGAAATGGTCACATGGCTGGCCCCGAGTTCCCCGTGGACCTGGACAGCGTGGTAATAGACCCAGCCAATGGTCATGTCCCGGACCGTGAAATAGGACCCCCGGACCAGAAAGACATGGGAGACACCGCCATCCATGCCCTGACCCCGGATGATGACCGCATTCCGGTTGCCGGACTGGCTACGGATGGTGATATTGTCGCCGGTGATATGGAGCAAACTGGAGAGGGTATAGGTCCCGTCGGCCACGAGGATGGTCTTGTCCCCGCCGACATTGGCATTGTTTACGGCCGTCCGCAGTTGTTCCACGGAGCTGACCACCACCGCGGCCACGGCCTGGGAATTCGCAAGAATCAGGCCCAGGCAAAGGAGTGCCGTCTTCAGCATCCGAGCAGTCATAAGCCACCTCCTGTTCCCCTTAGCTGAGTGTTGAAAAAGTCCTTATCTGACAGGCCGTACAAAAAATCCCAAGTGCAAGAAGCAAGAAAGCTATCCGGCCACGTCCCGTGTCCGGCCCCCGCGGGCTGTCGCTTCGCCACATTTTCGATTGCCGTCCTGGCAATCGAATCAAGGTCGAGGCGCATTTATTCATCGTGAGAGTTTGAACGTTTTGCGGCGACGCAGCAATTGGGAGTTTTTCAACGGATTGCTAATGATCAACTCCGCTGGCCTTTTGATTCGAATTCTGGCCCTCATTTTGCAAAATCGATAGTTGCGAGGTGAACCGTGGGAATATTTTTCCGCATATTGGGTTCGTACCCAAGCACAGGCTGAATGTTTTTCCAAACCGGAGGGGTTATGCAAATTACTCCAGATGCATCTGGTCAGGTCCCATTTGCGAATCAAGATCAGGCGGCACGAGTTACGAAAAAGGCAGAGGCGTTAAGTCAGGCCGGCGATCTCAGATCAGATGGACACTTGAAAGCAGTTGTCAGGCAAGGCGAACTTCCCCACTTATCCAAAAAGAGCGAAAGCTTCCAGCACCAGCTGGAGCGAAAGCAGGTTGAATCAACTCCGCTACGCAAGGATGGATCGTACACTGACTCGTTGGCATCGCCCCCCGGTTTCCGTGACGACCCGTTGGCCACAGCGCCCGGCTTCCGGGACGACCCGCTGGCTACAGCGCCTGGCTTCCGGGATGATCCGCTGGCCACAGCGCCCGGCTTCCGGGATGATCCGCTGGCTACCGCGCCTGGTTTCCGGGACGACCCGTTGGCTACCGCGCCTGGTTTCCGGGACGACCCGCTGGCCACAGCGCCCGGCTTCCGGGACGACCCGTTGGCTACCGCGCCCGGTTTCCGGGACGACCCGTTGGCTACCGCGCCTGGTTTCCGGGACGACCCGCTGGCTACCGCGCCCGGCTTCCGGGATGATCCGCTGGCTACAGCGCCCGGCTTCCGGGATGATCCGCTGGCTACAGCGCCCGGTTTCCGGGATGATCCGCTGGCTACCGCGCCTGGTTTCCGGGACGACCCGCTGGCTACCGCGCCCGGTTTCCGGGATGATCCGCTGGCTACAGCGCCTGGCTTCCGTGACGACCCGTTGGCTACCGCGCCTGGCTTTCGGGACGACAACCCCGGCGGTATTGGCAAGGTGAACAGCGGATATTTTTGGCCCAGGTTTTTTGATCAACCAAGCAACCCTGATATATCGTCCGGAGATGATATTGGCCAATCACTTCACCAAACTGCTTCTCGTGGACTCTCTCTTGGCCTGACTCATTGGGCGGCCATGCAGGTTCAAATTATGCTTCAGGCCGACAAGGAGTGATCGAACGGGATAGGCTATACAGATTATTTTCGGCAGAGCCTCCTCCTTTCAGCAAGCGTGCGCAATTTATGATGCGCACGCTTTTTTTATTCCTCGCCCGTAGATTTTTCTTGCCTTGTCCATCCCTCTTGTCGTAATGTTTAACCAGGTAGTTTTTATCCGAAAACGGCCTTTTATCCTTTTGGCTGCGTCAGTCTTCACGAATTATTTCGTCAACGTATTGATTGCGCCTCGTTGTAATTGCTTGACTTTCTTGCCAAAAGAATAAATTTCTCGTTTCTTGATTGATAGCCGGCAGTTTCAGCATCCGGAATTAAAACAGTTTCCGGGTGGAAACTAGTTAACTAGCTCAGATAGTTCAAAATATGCTTCAACATTTCCGCCTTTTTTCAAACCTATTGCCTCAAGGAGTGTCATAAATGAATAGGAGCTTTCTCCTTCCCCTGCTTTTGGCGGCCGGCGTGGTTTTTTTTGCAGGGCAGGTTGCGGCCCAGTCCGGCGGGCTTTCGCGGTTTTCGGATATTCCGGACAAGGCCATGACAGGCGACGGGTTTGCCAAGATCATCGTAGAGTTCCATGTCCCGAACATTGAAGAATTGTACCGCAAATCGGCATCCTTCGTTCCCCTTGGCCAGGACGAACCGGCAGACGAGACGGCCAGAGCGGCCATGGCTTCGGCTGACGCGGCCCTGAGCATGGCTATTCAGAGTGAAGCCAGTAAAGTCCTGGATCGCCTTCCGGGTCAGTCTCACCGTATAAATCGCAGATATACCTATTTTCCTTTTCTGGCTTTGGACGTGAAGCCTGATGTTTTTATAATGCTGCAGGCCGATTCTCGGGTCAAGACCATATATCCGGATATCCCAACGCCTCTGCCGATACATGGCCCTGCCGAGGATGGCCTGCCCAAAAAACCACATGCCGACAAAGACTCGCTGCAGTCGGACCCGGCCCCGCCAAGCATGTCCGATACCATCGGCATGATCGGCGCGGACAAGGCCTGGGCGCGCGGGTTCACCGGCAGCGGATGGTATGTGGCCATCCTGGACACGGGGATCCGTCGAACCCATGAGTTTTTTCAGGGAAAAAGTATTGTTGAGGCATGTTTTTCAGCTCGAGCCAATTGCCCCAACGGACAAACCTTGATGGTTGGGACCGGCGCGGCGGCGCACTATTCCAGCGCATATAGAGGGTATGACCACGGTACCCACGTGGCCGGCACGGCAGCGGGCAAGCGGCCGAACAATACTCTGTTCGGCGTGGCCCGGGATGCGGGGATTATTGCGGTCAACGTGTTTTCCAGGTTTACGGCCGCGGAATGTGGCGGCAACCCCTGCGTCATGTCCTACTCCAGCGACCAGATCGCCGGGCTTGACCATGTCTACGGCCTGCGTGGAACATACAACGTAGGGGCCGCGAACATGAGCCTGGGTGGCGGCGCCTACTCCACTTACTGCGACAGCTCTCCACAGAAATCCGCCATTGACAGGTTGCGGTCCGCCAGAATTCCCACGGCCATTTCCACGGGCAACGACGGTTATTGTGGTTGGCTCGGCTCTCCGGGGTGCATCTCCACGGCCATCGCGGTGATGGCCTCCACCAAGGCTGATGTGGAAACACTGTTCAACAACTGGCATGCAACAGTGGCTGATTTATTCGCGCCGGGCCAATCCATCATTTCTTCCACGGGCGGGTCGAACACCAGCTATCAGTCATGGAGCGGAACATCCATGGCCGCTCCCCACGTGGCCGGTGCCCTGACATTGATGCGCCAGTACGATCCCACAGCCGCGGTGGGATCGCATCTTGGCCGCATTACGGAGTTGGGCCCGGCAATCCCCACCCTGTGCCCCAGCGGAGGGAGCAAGCGTCGGTTGTATGTGGATAATTTCCCGAGCCCAGAGCCGGACGGCACAGCCCTGCCCGCCGTGATGATGCTTTTGCTGGATGAATAACCAAAACATATGAGGGAAGTTGTGCGTAGGTTCTTTTTCCCGCTCTATATTGCTTTTTTCTGCGTTGCCGCGGTTTCATCCTTTGCACCTGTCCAGGCTGGTGAAACGTGGTTCGAGCAGGCTCATGCACTTGCCGGGCATGCGAAGGTTCTGGACCAGCAGGCCGCGATGGAGGCCTTCGCAAGAGGCGACGGTCAGGGCGAGTTTATCGTCTTGCTCAAGCGGCCCAAAGGCGTGCAAAACTTGACCGGGCCGCTGCAGGCCAACACGGACAAGGACGTCCGCCGCCAAGAGGTCCGGTCTGTCCGCGATCGGGCCTTGCAGGCCATGCCTGACCTGCCCCGATCCGTCATTCGGCACCGCTATGACAACCTGTTCGGCTTTTCCGTGCAGGTCGATCCGGATCAGTTGCAACTGTTGCTGGACAACCCTCATGTGGACCTGATCGAGCCGGTTCGCATTCTGTACCCGCATTTGCGTCAGGGGATTCCTCTGCAGAAAGCGGATACCTACCGATCTCAATATAACGGCCAAGGGGTTTCCGTGGCCATTGTGGACACGGGGATCGACTATAACAATCCGTACATCAACGGCGGCACGGGTGGGTTTCCCAACGCCAAGGTCATCGGCGGGTACGATTTCGGAGAGTTCAAGGCCGATCCCATGGATCGCAACGGACATGGCACGGCCTGCGCCGGAATCGTGGCAGGCGAGCCCTGCGACAGTTGTGGCGATTATATCGGAGGCGTGGCCTACAACGCCAAACTGTATGCCTTGAAGATATCCTCGACGCCCACTGGCGGCACCGCCACCACGGCAGCCATGATCGCCGCCTGGGACTGGGCCGTGACGCATCAGAACGACGATCCCAGCCATCCGATCATGGTCATCAGCACCAGTTTCGGAGGTGGCAGGCATCTTGGAGCTTGCGACGCCGCCTCTCCTGGAATGACCCAGGCCGCGAATAATGCCGTAGCCGCGGGGATCACGGTTTTCTCATCCTCGGGCAATGACGGGTATTGCGATGCCATGGGCTGGCCCGCCTGCATCAGCAGTGTTATTTCCGTGGGCGCGGTATATGATGGGGATATTGGGAGACAGGGGTGGTATGTCGAGGCGGAGTCCTGCGCTCCCAAAATACCGGATTCCGGTAAGTGGGTGGCTTACGACGAGACAACCGCGGCGGACATGGTTGCCGTGTATTCAAATAGCGCGTCCTTCCTGGACATCTTCGCCCCATCCAACGACGCCTATACTTTGCAGGCGTTGTCTAAAGGAAGCGCCTTTGCTCCGGAATTCGGCGGGACGTCCGCGGCCTGCCCCTATGCCGCGGGTGCGGCGGCAGTTCTGCAGTCGGCGGCCAAAAAGCGCAACGGCAGATGGCTCCCTGCTGAAGACATTAAGCAGAGCTTGATCAATACGGGCGACTTGGTCACCGACGGCAAAGTCGCGGTAACAAAGCCCAGGGTTAACCTGCGCAAAGCCATGCAGACACTTGGCGTGGCTTTTCAGCCCGGCGTGATGATGCTTTTGCTGGGAGAATAGAAGGTATTCGATGCGACCAACGCTCATTTTTGGTTACATAACCGAGTGTTGAAAAAGTCCTATTTCAACGGCCTGATAAGCCTGGGCGGCACCTCAGTGGTGCCGCCCAGGCTTCTTTTTTGCGCGCCCTGCCGGGCGCACAAAAAAGAAGGGGAAGCCTTGACGGCTTCCCCTTCACTGAGTTCAGATTGTCGATCGGCTGGGTTCAGTTGTCCTTGAACACCTCGTCAACGTTCTTGGCGTCCAGGATTCGTTCGGCCCGGAGGATTCGTTGAAAAAAAAGAATACATGCAAGCCAAGAGCAGACTTGACCCCTCCTTTCAGCAAGCGTGCGCAATTATGATGCGCACGCTTTTTTTATTCCTCGCCCGTATGTGTTCTTGCCGTGTCCATCCCTTCTGTTGTAGTGTTTAACTAGGTAGTTTTCATCCGGAAACGGCCCTTTATCCTTCTTTTGGCTGCGTCAGTCTTCACAGTTATTGCGTCAACGTATTGATTACGCCTCGTCATAATTGCCTGACTTCCTTGCCAAAAAAATATTCTCGTTTCCTGATTGAAAACCGGCAGTTTCAGCACCCGGAAGTAAAACAGTTTCCGGGTGGAAACTAGGTAACTAGCTCAGATAGTTCAAAATATGCTTCAACATTTCCGCCTTTTTTCAAACCTATTGCCTCAAGGAGTGTCATAAATGAATAGGAGCTTTCTCCTTCCCCTGCTTTTGGCGGTCGGCGTGGTTTTTTTTGCAGGGCAGGTTGCGGCCCAGTCCGGCGGGCTTATGCAGTTTTCGGATATTCCGGACAAGGCCATGACAGGCGACGGGTTTGCCAAGATCATAGTAGAGTTCCATGTCCCGAACATTGAAGAATTGTTCCGCAAATCGGCCTCCTTCGTTCCCCTTGGCCAGGACGAACCGGCAGACGAGACGGCCAGAGCGGCCATGGCTTCGGCTGACGCAGCCCTGAGCATGGCTATTCAGAGTGAAGCCAGTAAAGTCCTGGATCGCCTTCCGGGTCAGTCTCACCGTATAAATCGCAGATATACCTATTTTCCTTTTCTGGCTTTGGACGTGAAGCCTGATGTTTTTATAATGCTGCAGGCCGATTCTCGGGTCAAGACCATATATCCGGATATCCCAACGCCTCTGCCGATACATGGCCCTGCCGAGGATGGCCTGCCCAAAAAACCACATGCCGACAAAGACTCGCTGCAGTCGGACCCGGCCCCGCCAAGCATGTCCGATACCATCGGCATGATCGGCGCGGACAAGGCCTGGGCGCGCGGGTTCACCGGCAGCGGATGGTATGTGGCCATCCTGGACACGGGCATCCGTCGAACCCATGAATTTTTCCAGGGTAAGGACATCGTGGAGGCATGTTTTGCTTCAGGGGAAGAATATGGCTCTGGTGATTGCCCAAACGGGCAAACCACGATGTATGGTATTGGCGCAGCCGCACATTATTCCAGTGCCTATGACGGCTATGACCACGGCACGCATGTGGCCGGCACGGCAGCGGGTAAGCGGCCGAACAATACCCTGTTCGGAGTGGCCCGGGACGCAAATATCATCGCGGTCAATGTTTTTTCCAGGTTCTCATCTGAAGAAGATTGTGGCGCCCGCCACCCCTGCGTCTTAACCTGGAGCAGCGATCAGATCGCTGGTCTGGACTATGTCTACGCTTTGCGAGAAATCAACATCGGGGCCGCGAACATGAGCCTGGGTGGCGGTGCCTACTCCACTTACTGCGACAGCTCTCCACTGAAATCCGTCATTGACAGGTTGCGGGCAGCCAGAATTCCCACGGCCATTTCCTCGGGCAATAACGGTTATTGTGGTTTTGTAGGCTCTCCGGGGTGCATCTCCTCGGCCATCGCGGTGATGGCTTCCGACAAGGCTGATGTGGAAACAGACTTCAACAACTGGCATGCAACAGTGGCTGATTTGTTCGCGCCGGGCAGATTCATCTATTCTTCCACGGGCGGGTCGAATACCAGCTATCAATCATGGAGTGGAACATCCATGGCCGCTCCCCACGTGGCCGGTGCCCTGACATTGATGCGCCAGTACGATCCCACAGCCGCGGTGGAAACGCATCTTGGCCGCATTACGGAATTGGGCCCGGCAATCCCCACCCGATGCCCCAGCGGAGGGAGCAAGCCTCGGTTGTATGTGGATAATTTCCCGAGCACAGCCCTGCCCGGCGTGATGATGCTTTTGCTGGATGAATAAAAGGTATCCGATGCGACCACCACTCATTTTTGGTTACATAACCGAGTGTTGAAAAAGTCCTATTTCAACGGCCTGATAAGCCTGGGCGGCACCTCAGTGGTGCCGCCCAGGCTTCTTTTTTGCGCGCCCTGCCGGGCGCACAAAAAAGAAGGGGAAGCCTTGACGGCTTCCCCTTCACTGAGTTCAGATTGTCGATCGGCTGGGTTCAGTTGTCCTTGAACACCTCGTCAACGTTCTTGGCGTCCAGGATTCGTTCGGCCCGGAGATCGAGTTGTTTAGGCTTTGCTTTGCGGAGGCGTTCTTGTCTCCATTGTCCTAAAAAACGTCAGGATGATTGCGCCTTATCGCAAAGAAAGTGATCGCAGAATAGGCCATGAACTGTTTCAAAAAATTCAGGCCATAAAGAACCGAAACTGCCGACAATCAAGGACGTGTTTAGCGTGTAGACTTTGTCGAATCGAATCCAGCTGGGCTTTGGTAAGTGGCCCTCAGATAAATGTTCTGGAATAAGGGTGAAAGCCTTCTCGTGAGTTGCTTTGGAGGTGATAGCCAGGGAGGCAAAATCCCCTCGCGCGTCTGGTTGGTGTAAAACAAGCACTGGCCTCTTTTTCGAGCGGAATGATCAGAGAATGGAAAGGGCAGTAGAACGATTTCACCTGGTCGGTACTTCATTCCATGCCTCGTCCTCTTCATTGTTCCAAAGAGCGCAAGTGCTTGATTCCTGGGCCGGGACTAGGTCGTTTTCGTGGTTTTCACTCATTCTTTTTTGAAGAAAGAGCATGAAATCCAGCACTGTTGGAAGGGCGCTTCGAGGAAGCCTGTTGGCTTCTTGGCATATCTGTTCAGCAGTAACCATATGCGTCTCCTAATCTTCTTTTTGGAGAAATCATAATGAAAATACGCAATCAAGACAATGAGATGGTCAACGTATCCAGTTGAACATGCTTGAGAACCTTGGCCGGAAGGTAGTTGGCCGGGAAGTCGACGGCGACCTCCTGGTGGCTCATGGCTTCCCGGAAGAAGGTGTCGTGCTTTTTGTTGATCTCGCTCATAGCTGCGGATCGTAAGGGATAGGGTGGGGCAGGGCAAGGCTTGTCGATCAGGGCTACCCGCCAACTGCATCTACCAACCTCTTCATCGAAAACACCCACTCCACCCCGCCAACCGGGGTAAACTTTCGTTCATGGGAGCATTAGGTGTTTGTTCTCGCAGAGTTGTTGCTCGTCTAGTGCCTGAAATACAAGGATTTTATAGCCGCCCGCTTCGTTAGACCATCCAGGACGAACAAGACAGACGGAAGAACGTTTCAGCCCATTAACAAAACAATGGGCTGAATCAGTTGCCTGCGCCTGCGGCGCGAAGTGTTTTTCTCCAGCCAAGTCGGCTGGGGAAAAGTCCTTCTTTGTCTGCCTTTCCCGTCTGTGGCCAAAACTCAGAAAAAAGGACAAACTCCTAATGCTCCCCCCGTTCCTTATGAGGATTTTGGCCGCTGGGTTGCCGTGTTACTCACTGATCAATAGACTTCATCGTGCTTTCCCACATCGATCAACGCAATCAACTGGTCACCTGTTTGCGGGTCTTTGTCGAAAGCAAAGACGATTCGGCAATCATGCTCTACCCTGCATGCCCAGAGTCCATCCAACTTGCCGTACAATTTATGCGATCTCAGCCTAGAGTCGAAAGGTTCTTTGCAGAGAAATTCAAGCATATCGTGGTTTTTTTGTTCAAGATGCGGGTTGCTTCGCACAGCCTTCTTATAGCCGCGCTTGAAGCTTTGCGACCAGGCGAGCTTATACATCGCTGTTTTGGAGTTCTCTTTTCAGGTCATCCAAAGTACCAAAACTCGCTTTTCCTTCCCTGACGGCCTTGAGTGTTTCCTGGGCATTGGCAGCGATTTGCTCTCTTCTGTCCCCAGCCATGCGCCTTCTCAAAATATCCAGGAGGTCTTCCCTATCTTCTAATGGAAGGGTCTCAACGGAAAATATGGCTTTTTGAAATGGTGAGGCTATTTGTGCGTCCATAGTCTTTCTCTCTGATTGTTTGGTTATGTGTACGATGGATGTGCTGATGAACGGTGCTCATCAAAGTATTTCCGCAAGGCTTTATTGACTGCTTCAGAATCAGGGAAAAACTTGAGTAGGTCGGGCTCGATATATACCGAATTCGTCCCTTCTTCATGGT
The DNA here is from genome assembly GCF_003046795.1 of Desulfonatronum sp. SC1. NCBI lineage: Bacteria > Pseudomonadati > Thermodesulfobacteriota > Desulfovibrionia > Desulfovibrionales > Desulfonatronaceae > Desulfonatronum > Desulfonatronum sp. SC1. The sequence goes on from NZ_PZKN01000027.1 coordinate 33,700, forward strand.
ATCTCTTGGCATACTTGCCGCGATCTCCGGATTTGATGAGTTCAGCTGATATTCGGGACGTAATGTATTATCCATTGCATGCCGCGTTTACTTGCTATTCGTGTCGGCCGGGAAGTCGACGGCGACCTCCTTGTGGCTCATGGCTTCCCGGAAGAAGGTGTCGTGGATGTTGTTGATTTCGCACATGGGGTGGATCATAGGGCAGGGGGTGACGCAAGGCAAGACTTGCCGATCAGGGTTGCCGATCAGGGCTACCCACCCACGCGGCACCAGCCGCAAGGCGTTTCATCGAGTTCGTTCCCTCCACCCCCACCAACCGGAGTAAATCTTCGCTCGTCCTTGGAATCCAGCAGGTGCTTGATGGGATCATTAGCACTACAGCGAAACTTCATACTTTGATCAGCAAGACGCCCTGATTGTGGCCCACGGAACACACGGAAAGGCACGGAAAACCTGGGAACGAGGGCATTGCCCTCGTCATTTTCAAGAGCTTCTGCAAAGTTTCGCTGTAGTGTTAGGAGTTTGTTCTTTTTCAGATTTTGTAACTACTCAGCACAGAGTAATTCTGATGCCGGGGTCGGAATCGGGATCGGGATCGGGATCGAAAACGTTGCGATGCGTTCAAAAATCTTCCTGTTCCGACTCCGTTATCGATAGCGAGGCGCCGACTCCGACCCCGGTTGCCGGAGCAAGAGCGGACACAAAATGTGATGAGTAGTTACCAGATTTTTATGCCACATAGAGGAAAGGTGCACCCGGTTAAATCCAGCGTTGCTGGCACGCGAAGCGTATTTAACCGGGCAAGGACAAAGTAGGTTTTTTCTCCAGCCGACTTGCCTGGCGAAAAATTCTTACGTCTGCCTTGTTCGTCCTGCATGGTTTAGCGAAGCTGGTAATTAAAAACTATGTATTTCAGGTTGTTAGGTGTTCAATGGCCTTGGCGGGCAATCACCAATTTCTCCCGTGCCTGATTGGAGGAGGAATAGAGCAACGGATCAATTTCATGTTGTTGAGGATGTTGCCTTTAAAAAAGAAATCGGCTAAGTGCATAATCAAGAAAAAAATGAGTTAGAATTCAATGATGCTGAACTGTCCGACAGCAGTAAAAATGCTCAACACAGGCTTAAACGGAGACCCTATGCTTACCAGGATCAATCCCTGTGCATCTCCATCAATCATGACCCATCAACCATCAACAGGTTATCTCTCCATCTTCTCGCTTCTGCTCTTCGCGGGGCTGGCGCTTTTTTCTGTGCCGGCCTTGGCCTCGGCAATCCCTGTCAGCGAGCGGCTGGTGAGCATTGAGGTGCAGGACCAGAGTTTTAATCAGGTTCTGGACGCCATTGCGCGGCAAGTGGACGTGAACATCAACTTTATCGGTCAGGAACCACCCGGTAAGAGGGACGTCAGCCTTAAGGAGGTGCCTATTGGACGAACCATGAATCGTGTAATGCGGCTTTTTGGGGTGGAGAACCACGCGGTATCTTATCATGCCGAGACCAACACTCTCATGGTGGCCAACCTCAAATCATCGCCTATGGTCGCGGCTTTGTTCTTGGATAATGTCCGGTCAGGACATGATGAGGGACATGGCACGGAACCACTTAACGAAGCACAGCTAGAGCAGTTGCGAGAGCATAATCTTCTTATACTGGCTGAGATGGAAGAAAGCGTGCGGCCATTGACTCCTCACCAAATCAGCCAGTTAAGAGAGCAAAGCGAAGCGAGTGGGGATGAAGTGGATCAACCTTTGACCGAAGATCAGGTTCGGCGTTTACGCGAGCAGAGTGAGTTAGTTGAGGCACAAGATGAGTTGGCTAGCCAGCCTCTAACGACTGAGCAAATAGAACGTCTGCGCCAGCTGAGCGAGATGATTCAGGAAGAGGATGAGTTGGCTAGCCGGCCTTTAACAAATGATCAGATTCAGCAACTACGTGAGCAGAGTAGGGAATAAGACAGGGGAGCTTCTTTGCGTTGGCGAAATACTATATAACTGTCCTTAACCTATTAACATGGCGTGCGGAATATTTTTGTTGTCATTTTTAAACCAATGGAGGATTTTTCATGAGAACCGCTAGAATTAGCATGATTTTAATGGTTTTTTTATTTTCTGGTATATGTTTGAGCATCCCACAAAAGGCAGATGCAGCTGAACTGTGGGTTTCCGTATCGATTGTCCGGATAAACCAAACCGCTTCAAGATTGGCCTTTTGGGGGGATGAAATCAACAATACATTTAGTAATAAAGCATTTTGGATCGATTCTAGCCATCCAAAGCAGAAAGAGTTTTTGGCTATTCTCTTGACTGCAATTTCTACTGGTGAAAATTTGCGCATTCGGTGGAATTCAACTACTGATGAAGTTACTGTTATCGGCACATTTCCAAGTTAGTTTTGCAAGAATTTTAAAGAATTAATCGAGCCTGAAAAAGTCATTATTTTCCTTCGCAATGTACTGTATTCTGGCGTATATGACTTTTTCAGGCTCGAAAAAACAGACTTTTATTTTTTTACGGGCTGCTAGTAGTTTCTTTACGTCTTCCTCGTAACCCGTTGCACCATTCGGTAGACCCTTTCGCAGTTTTTCTCATCCCGATATTGAAAGAAAGAAACGGCGTTTTGCCGTTGCTCGGTGTTCAGTTTAAAATCGCGGTTAGCTAGCTCTTCCAGGGCCGTTGTGAGCTGTTTTTCATCCCTGGCCACGGCGGCGAAACGCATATCCTCCTCCCTAGTGCTGAACCCGTGCAGGCAACGTTCGGCCAGAAATGCGTCTATATCGAACTGATAGAGGAGCACGGGCCGCTGCATGTAGGCCATGTCCCACATGATGCTGGAATAGTCGGTGATCAAAACACAGGCTTGCTGCAACACATTGCGCAAGGGAACAGCGTCGTCACTGTATTCGATTATGATGCGTTGTGAGGCGAATCCGGCAAAATGATTGGCATGCTCCTTCATCCGGAAGTGGAAGCGCACCCTCAGGCGTAGGTCCTGTTCGCACAGTAAAACGTCAAGGTCGGGGTGTGACAGGAAGGACCGGATGCGCCGGAAATAGAAGGACTCAATAAATTCCTCGGGGGCCATCCGGTCCAGCCGTTTGCGCCAGGTCAGGGCGAACAGGACCTCACGGTCCGCTTTTTGGCCAAGTAGCTCGTCAAAGCGGGGGAGCCCCGTAATCATGATCCGCCCTGGATCCCGAATCATCCAATCCCTGATTTTTTGCGTCTTTTCCAGTTCAGATACAGCGATGATCTTGTCGAATCTGTTGGCGACAGAGCGTAAATAGACACCAGGTCCGTATAAAGTTACGCCGTGGGTCAAAAAAATGGTTTGCACACCAGGCAGGGCGAACCGAAGAACTGGGTAATCGCAGATGTCGTCCTCCTTGTTCGTGAATAAAAACACGTTGGCCAAGCAGAGCAGGCGCACATAGGACCAAGTGTTTTTGCGCACAGCCCGGGCAGGGTCAGGGAAATCCGCCGGCAATCGCACGTCTTTGTTCAAGATGTAATAAATATCCGTATGTTTTTTTTCAGCCAAGCAGTACTTGAAAAAAACATAGCCGTTCTCCTCGCAGCCGTTGCCTTCGCGCTCCGCCACCAGCCAGACTCTTTTCTTTGTGCAACAACGGAGTAATATTCTGAGAAACAGCAAAAGCATTATTAAGGTAATCCGCCGCAAATATGTGGAAAATATCCTTTTCCAAGAATTTTCGGCAATCTTCGCATAGCTTCTGGAAAATGTGTTTTTCACCTTTTTCCCGGCCCGGTACGTGCCCAGACACAAATCGTGCAGGTAAGGACGCCGCATCCATTCCTTGCAATGATTCTCATACCGCGAGAGCGCTTTATCCTCGGGGGAAGTTTTGAGGGGGGGCTTTACATTCAGAACGCACTTCATGCCCTGTCTGCATGAGTCAAGAGCATCCATGTACAGTATATGACATACACGGTCATTGTGCTCCAACTGGGAAAAAAAATCTTTCACTGCAACGAGATTGTTTCTGGAATGTAGCACCGCTGCTGCATGCCGGAAATATCCTGCCCGGATCATCAGAAAGGGTAATATGAAATTTTCGGCATGCCTCACGATTAATTGCACATTGATGTTTTCAAGTAATAACCGCAGTTCGCGATAATACACGGCATCGGCATCGGGAAAAAATGATGACCGCACGAAAAACCGCATGAACCTGATTACGGTTCGTTCTTCCAGCAGCGCAAGCAGGGTCGGATTATTTTGCCGCTGGTATTCCTCCAGGCAGGCGCGATAGATTCCGGCACACTGGATGATCCGGTCCGGGGAAAAGGTTTGCGTGCCTGACGGCGCGCTGCCGCGTTCTCGGCCGCGATACTCATGAATGATTTCCGGTAGGATGGCGACGCGTTCAGCCATTAGCGACGCCTTGTAGCTGAAAAATACATCCTCGCAGTAACTGTTCTCCGGGAAGCTGATATTATGCTTTTGCAGAAACGACCGGCGATAGAGTTTGTTGCAGGTGCTGGGATCGGCCAAAAGCAGTGGGAAGTCGTGGATCGTGGTGCAAGGCGTCTCAATGCGGTAAGCAGAATATCCTTCGTTGATCCATTTTTTTTTGGTGCTGAAGGACTGGGCCATGCCGACCACGAAATCGGACCGGTGTTCATGAGCGTAGGCATGAAACCGGGTCAATGTATGGCGGTACAGGCGATCATCCGAATCCAGAAACAGTACAAACTTCCCGATTGCCCGGGCCAAACCGGTGTTTCTGGCCTTGCCTTGGCGGCCATGGGTCTGGAGCAGGGCGGTGATATTGGAGTGCTTGGCGGCATAGGCTTGCATGATGTCTCGGCTGTTGTCAGTGCTTTCGTCGTCCACCAGGATGATTTCCAGTTTCAGGGAAGGCACTGCCAGGACCGAATCAATGCATTCGGGCAGCCATTCGGCTGTGTTGTAGACGGGAATGATGACGGAGATGTCCATTGTAGTGTTGCTTTTTACCATGGAGAGCAGTGGGGTATGGAGGAGGGCTGCGGCTTGGAAAAAGTTCAAACCGTGGAACCGCCCGCTCCTGTTGGTCGCACAGGACGCTAATGTCGCCAAGGAAATAAATCTTGGAAAGCAGTGAAGAAAGCTGTTTTCCAAAGGGATTGCCTAAAACCGCGATGCCGGAATCTCTTCTTGGCGCACCCTTTGCTTGTGCGTAGCGAGCGGTTCGCGATAACCCTATTCATATTACAGGTTATCACTGTGTTGTTCCAGCCATTTTTCAGGATCTTGGCAAAAAACTTCATAAGCATTCAGCACGTTGTCCGGATTGTCATCCATGAGCAACCGGCCCTGTTCCAGCCAGAGCGCGCGGGAGCAGAGATTCTTGATTTGCTCAGGGCTGTGGGAGACAAGCAGCACGCTTTTGGCTTTTTCACGCATGGCGGACATCCGCGCGGCGGCCTTGGTCTGGAAGGCCTTGTCGCCCACGGACATGGTCTCATCCAGGATCAAAATTTCCGGGTCCACGGCCGTGGCCACGGCAAAGCCGAGCCGGCTTTTCATCCCGCTGGAGTAGGTGCGCACGGGCTGGTCCATGAACTCGCCCAGTTCAGCAAAGGCCTCGATCTCGGGCAGCAGGATCTTGGTCCTGGCCCGGCTCAACCCCAGCAGGCTGGCGCTGACATAAACATTGTCCCGGCCGCTCAGTTCAGGCTTGAACCCCACGCCCAGGGCCAGTAGCTGGACCCGGCCCCACACGTCCACGCGGCCTTCGTCAGGCTGATAAACGCCGCAGCAGAGCATGGCCAGGGTACTCTTGCCGGAGCCGTTGCGGCCGATCAGGGCGATGGTTTCGCCTTCATGCAGGGCAAAGGAGACGTTGCGCAAGGCCCAGAACGATGCGGCCGGTCTGCGGCGGGCATCCCGGAAAAACCATGTTCCGCGTTTACGCGGAAAAAACAGGCCGACGTTGTCAAAAACAAGGACGGCAGAGTGCGCGTCTGTCGGGGGCGAAGCGGCCCGGACCTGCTCTATGGCCGGCGGGTGCGGATCCGGCAGGAGCTGGACATCTTGAGACCGGGACAAATCATCTCGGCTGATGGCCACAGTCTCGGCCGGGACGCGGTCAGCCAGCGGCTGCTCAAGCAGCGCCTCCGGCACCGGTTCAGTCAAGGGCATCGGTTCTTCTCTGTCCTCTTCGCGCAGCCACGCTTCCACCATTCCGGCAACCCTGTCCGGCACGTTGTGGAGCGCATAGACCTGGGGCGCGTGCAGCCCCTCCAGGGTCGGCAAGAAATGCTCCTTTTTCTGTGTACCTGACTCCAGGTCAAACTCCACCAGCCGCGGCATAATCTGGGTCGGTGCAACCTTGGCGGGATGGCAGACGCCGTAGATCAAGTGCTGCTCGTGGGCAGCCATGCCCCGGACGTACTGCACGCTCTCCGGCCAGAGCTCAAAATCCAGGGCTGGAGCGATAGTGCGCGTGGCCGGGGCATCAGGTTCGCTGACCGGCCAGGGATACACAACGATCTCCCCGGCCTGGATGTTCGAGACGTACAAATGCCTGTCGTACAGGACTGTCCCGTGAGGGTTGAAGTTCATGCGCAAAAGCAATTTGCCGCTGTCCAAGGCTATGAGCGCGCCTTGATCTCCGTTGTTCAGATAAGACATGACCAGCACCGGCCCGTGCATCGGATCCTGGAACAGGTGCCGGACCACGCCGAAGGTAAAGGTTCTTTGCAGGGCTGCCTTGGAAGGCAGGGGGAACAGGTCCGGGGCGATCTCCCAGAAAAAACGGCGTTGGACCAACCGACCCTGCATATCGAACTGATCCAGGGCGCACTGCGCGTTAAAGGGCACGAAAACGCGATCCTGGGACTGGTCCGCGAACACCGTGTGCAGATTGGCCTGCCGCGACGGACCAAGTACCCATTCCGGCAGGATCACGGTTCGTTCCAGGGCGAACAGATCACGGCCTTGCGTGCACAGCCTGAAGACAAACATGGCGTTGGTAGCGACGGCATAGAGGTGGCTGCCGGTCCAGTGCAGGCCCCGCAGGTGGCAGTGGCGCACGGGTAGGCCAGTCATATCCACAAGCTGGACATGGCGAAGGGCAGGTCTGTCCAGATCCAGAAGGGCTAAACCGCCGGCGTTGTCTTTGCGGGAAAAGAGGCTGGTTAGAAAAAGTTGCATGGTAAGTATATGTCAGTTGTTCAAAAAAAATGCCATGGAGAGCAGGGAGTGCATATAGGAGAACCTGCAACCCGGAGAAGGTTCACCCCATGGGAACTCCGATCTTATTTTGTCGCTCAGAACCCTTGTCGCGCAAAGCCGTCAGAGATACTTGGGCGCCTTGGCCTCGAAGCGGTGAAAAAAACTCAGCCCCGCTTGCACCAGAACCAGGGAGGCAAGCAGGACCAGAGCGTAGCTCCGCAGATTAAACATCTGCCCGATGAAAAGCGCGTCACGGGCCGCGGTGATGACGTGCAGCATGGGGTTTAAGGCGTACAGAGTTTTTGCGAAATCCGGCAGCTTTTCCAGGGCGTATATCCGTTCCGGAGAGTAGAGCACCGGACTCATGTACAGGCCCAGGCGCATGGCATAGGGCAGCAGCTTGCCCGTATCAGGTAGGTAGACTTCGAGGATGGACAAAAACAGGCCCAAGCCGAAGGTCAACAATATCAACGGCGCGATCAAAAGCGGTGCGGCTAGGGTGTGCCACCCCAGGGCCTCATGATTCCAGACCGCAATGATGGACAAACCGATCAGAAAAAAGAAGGATTGGACAACTGGCGGAATCAGGACATAGAGATGCAGAGGCAAAGGGGTCTGGCGGATCAGGGAGGCATTGCCCGTGAGCGATTTGGCCCCGATGGTCACGGACCGGGAAAAGGCCTGCCAGCAGACCAGCCCGCAGAGCACGAAGATGTGGTAACCTGGTCCGCCGCGTTCAAATACGATTTTAACCACAAAGGTGTAGATGGCCATCAGGGCCAGTGGGTCGAGGATCCACCACAGTACGCCTAGTCGGGTTGTCGTGATCGTGGTCTTGATATTGACCATGAACTGGCTGCGCAGAGCATGGCGGTGGGTGTACAAATTCCGGAACAATTGGATCATGGGAAAAACCGGTAAGTATGCCTGCTCATACCTGTTGTTTTTGAATACCTTCTCCGGCCCTGGCCTTGCCCCGGCCTGTGAGTATGTCCCTGGCCAGCACGGCTAGGTAGTAAGGTGCGAGAATTGTATTTTTGCCTGGTTTGGTGAGCGCTTGCACGATTATGTGTCCCAGGCGGAAGGAATAAGAGTGCTTCAGGCGAAGGGTTTCATTTCTGGATTTTTCTAGCCTTTCCTGCATGGCCGCGACATGTTTCTGTTCCTTGGCCACTTTTTGCTTTTCCTGCTGCAGTTCTTCCTGCACCTGACGTAGGCTGACCGCCCGGACACGATTTTCTTTCAGCTCGTCGTGCAGATCTTTGAGCTGCTTCAGGTATTCGTTGTTTTGCAGGGTCAGGTTGTGCAGATCCTTTTCCAACTCTGAAACACTTTTGCTGTTTTTTTGTTGAGCTTGCCGACTAATACGCCGCTGGGCCTCCAGGTGCCAGCCCTTGAACCCGTCCATGGCCTTGCGGCATTCCTTGACCACGGCCATCAGTCGCTGACGGTCGAAGTCCGCTCCCCGACAATCCTTGAGAACGTCATAAAGCTTGAGCACGTATTCATTCTGAACCTCGTAGTCCTCGTACACGGCCCGGTTCAGGTTGGGCTTGATCACGTCCTTGAGTGCTTCCTTAGCGTTTCCTGAAAAGTATTGATCCAAGCCCGTATAGCGCAAAAGCTCCTGGGCCTGCTCCATTGGCCGGGTGAACCAATCCTCATAGTGGACGATGAAGCAGTCCGCGGCGGTGTGGTGCAGGGCGTCGGTTGTTCGTTGAAGCCACTGGAGTTCCGTGATTGCCTCCTCACGGTTGATCTGGCGTTTGAGCGAGGAGGCTACAGACGCAGGAGCGCGAGCCGCTAGGATATAGACAGGCACCGTGCCGGGCGAGTTGAGTATCCTGTTCCAAAGGGGCAGGAACGTAACCGTCCTGGGATCCTTGAAGCCCCAGATTGTGTTAGCATCTGACAGTCTGCTTTCCAGCACTTTCCGGAGCCTTGGTCTGGCTTTTCTGGCCGGCTCTGCTTCCAGCCAGCCTTCAGGCAAAGGCAGGGTCGGCAATGATCCCAAATCAACCAGAAGCTGCTTATGAATTTCGACAATCTCGGCATCCTCGAAAAAGCCTTCGGGGTTGGCTACGCTTGCGGGGATCATGTTCTCGGACAAGCGCATGCCCATGGCCCCAAGCGCTTTCATAAGTAGGGAGGTTCCTGAGCGGCCGGGGCTGAGGACGACGATTACGCGTTTTGTTTGTTCATCCGTCATTTTTCTGTGCATATTCCTATACAAGAGTGTTGAAATTCAAAATTCGAAGCAATTCCAAATACTAAAATCATTTTTTCACCATGGAGAGCGTATAGGGGGCTGCGGCCCAAAAACCAATCTATTCTCCCTGTCTCTCCCTGTTTTCCATGGTGAGCATTCCTATTTTTGACTCAAGAAATACTCAATGGTCCTCTCAATCCCGTCCTCCAGTTCCACCTCCGGCTCCCAGCCCAACATTCTTTTAGCCTTGGACGTGTCCGCGAAGTTGCGCTTCACGTCACCCAACCTAGGTTGGGTGTGTTTGATGGTCATCTTGATCCCCCGCCTGCCCAAGGCCTGGGCGATCATTTCGGCCACCTCGCCCACGGTCCGCTCCAGGCCCGTGGCGATTTGGAAGGTCTCTCCGCCAAAGTCCTTGTCCATGGCCAGGACGAGGGCCCGAACCAAGTCGTCGATGTACAGAAAATCCCTGGTCTGGGTGCCGTCGCCGAATATCTCGCAAACCTCACCGTTCAAGGCTTGGCGGATGAACTTGGCCACCACGCTGGATTTGTGCTTGGACCTTGGGCCGTACACATTGCCAAATCGCAAGCAAACAGTTTCAATGCCAAAGGTCCGGAAATAGGCTGAACAGTATCCTTCCCCAGCAAGCTTACTGGCCCCGTAGGGTGAAACAGGATGCGGGGGCAACTCTTCGTGAATGGGCGGCTCCACCTCGCCGGCCGGTGCTCCGGACGAGGCAAAGATAAACTTCTTCACGCCATTGAGCCGGGCCGCCTCGAGCATGTTCAGAGTGCCGAGGACATTGCATTCCATGTCCAGGCGTGGATTTTCCACGGAGGGGCCAACGCCGGTGTTGGCCGCCAGATGCACGACGCAGTCCACGCCCTGAGCGTAGTACATGGTCGTGTCCTGGTCCCGGATGTCGTCTTGAATTAAAGTCACTCCGCGTTTGAGATGGCAATCGACAGAAGTGGCTGTTCCAAAACGGGTGATCTCGGATAAGTCGCAGGGAGTGCCTGTTACAAGGTTGTCCAGGACGCGAATGGTGGGATTGGAATGGCTGTGCAATAAACGATGTATCAGGGAGGTCCCGATAAAACCGCACCCGCCAGTGATTAATAAATTGAGTAAGTTCATTGTCTTGTCCTATTAATAATTGTCAATATTTTAAAGATTTTTCTCTAAAAAAAAATTCTAAATCATGAACATCTTTTCTTTCAAGAAAAGGATGGCTAATATTGGGTTTGGCTAACACCTTTTCTTTATCATATCCTGCTTTATTAGAATCTTTCAAGTGTAATCGTTGAGTTTTGCTGCCATATAGATGACAACTATTATAATTCCAATAATTTTCCTTTCCTTCAAAATAAGGTATACCTAATTCTTCGCAAAGAATTATTGTCATGTTGCGAGGGGCTAATATAAGATCTTCTGAATTGATTATGGTATAAGGATAATGATTGTCGATAATTTTATTTTTAATTAAGAAGTATCTAGATAAATTAGTTATTATATCCTTTTCTGATTTATTTCGTTTTAGATCAGATTGGAATATTTTAGCAAATGGTCTGAAGGAAATTAATACATGCAATTGATAATTATTGTTTAAGCATGATTGATTTGCAATAGTAAAGTTCCTGTATGATTTAGATGAATCTATAATAATGTCTGCTTGAGCTTTCTCGAATATTTCTTTATAGGCATCTTTGTACCCAACTTCATGATTGATTTCATTCCAAACTTTTCCATACAAACTATTTCTTGTTAACATAGGATTGCCATAATTTTTTTTGTTCATATCAAAAAAAGCATGAATTTCTCCAACATGAAAATATTTAAAAGGAGATTTATAATGTGCACCTAAAATACATCCCAAAAGCGTTGATCCTGAATGATTCGCCCCGGCAATAAATATTATTTTTTCTTTCATGATTCCTCCATCAAATCTCTATATTTTGCATCAGCTTTTCCCGCATTCGTCGTGCATGCATTGACCGTTCCAGATCAATCGTCATTTGCTCACGAAACAGGCGTTTGGGATCCTTTTTATATTCAGCAGATTCGTATAAAAGCTGTTCCCATTGGTCATAAATTTTTTGTGGATCGAATTGCTTTGAATCCTCTAATGCTTGTGATCCTAAACGGCAACGAATGTCAGCGGAAGACATGAGCTTGTGCAGTTCATTTTCCAAACCAGAAATCCTGTCTTCAGTTGAAGCCAACAGGCCATTTTGATCGTGCCTGATCAGCTCGTTTGTCCCGCTACAGTCGGCAAATCCAATGCTGGGCAAGCCTACTGACATGGCTTCCAGGACAACCGTCGGGCATCCTTCGCTCAAGGATGCAATGACATGTATGTGCGAGGATGCGTAATGAGCATAAACATCGTCAGTTGGACCTTCGATCCACACCCTGTTGAGCAAGCCATTTTCTTCGATGAAGTGGAGAACGTCACGGTTATGTGGCTTTTTGTCGTCCAGTGATTTCCCAATGATTTTGAGATCCCAATCCGGGAAATCGCCACAGAGACGAAAAAAGGCTTGGACCAATGTTATAAGGTTTTTATTTGGTTTAAAACCGTTGACATTGAGAATTATCTTACGCTGTTCCGATGTGCCGACAGGGGACGCCAATATGTTTTGCTGAAAGGCTGGATTGGGGAAAGCGTAGACGTTAGGCTGGATATATTCGGGAAAGGAGTGAGTATATCCAGGCATGGTTAAGCGAATTCGTGTAGCACCGGAAGCAATGACTTCTCGCTCCCACATAGATTGTGATTTCCCAAATATACTACACCAGTTGTTTGTACATAAGCGAACTGGATTGGTACATTCTTGCATACCAAATGGGATTTTTGTTCCATGGACTAGGGAGTAGAAGGTTATTAACTTTCTGTTAAAATAGAAAACAAAAAAAATATCTGGATCGATATGATTTATTTGATCCTTCAAAATTTTTAAATCATTATAGGGTAAGAGTACGACATTATTCTTGGGGGTATAAGCTATTTTTCCCTTGTTCTGGTAAGCGATGTAGGCAAGATGGCCGCGTCTGGTCATTTCGTCAGCTAGTTCCATGGCTACACGTTCAGCGCCACCCTTGCCCGCAGCAAGCATCTCAGCAAGAATAATAATTTTTAGTTTATATTTGTTATCTTGTATAGTATCATGTGCTGAATCATAAGTTTTTATATGTTTATCAGCAAAATCAATATCATTATTGGCATATATAGGGTTGTCATGTTGTTCTGGCATATTGTTTTTGCTGTGCATTATATTATTAATAAAAGGAATAATATTGTTTTTAAATATGATATCGTAGTCAAATGCATGAACAAGGTCAATGTTGTTTGATACTGTTTTGTTATCGATATTATAGTTTAGAAATGAATTTAATTCTTCTGATAATGATGCAGGATTGTCTCCACATATGTTAAAATGAAAACCTTGAGATAATAATTTTAGATGCGCATCAGTACAAGTGGCAATAACTGGAAGGCCAGCAGCGATATATTCTATCAACTTCAATGATGGAGAATTATTGTATAAATCTACTGGTACCCAGGCTATGCCTACGTCATAAGAAGGAAGTATCGAGTACAGTTCAGTTTGACTCATTAATCCTTTCAGTTTGATAATATTTTGTATATTGTTTTTATGAATGTATTCCTCTAGTAATTTGAATAATGGACCTGAGCCATAGATATCAAGTTTTGGCAAATCGTTATTCTTGTTGGAAAAATCACAAAAACCCTGGATCAATGTAATAATTTTTCTTTTTTCATGTAATGTGCCAATAAAAACAAATTTCAAATTAGGGATGTCTCGCTTTTTATCAGTTTTAGGCTTGAATAAGCGAGTATCTATGCCTAAAGGGTATTCCTTAGGAATTATGGTACAATTTGGAATCCATGTTTGAACACTTTCTGCGGAAAGTGTTGCTATGCCATCCAATTTTAAATGAACGGCACTACATTTTTCTTGGATTTCCTTTCTAATAGTTCCATGTGCAAGCAAGGGCGTCTTTATATCTAAAATACACTTTGCTGAAGAGTTGTGGATCTTCAATTTTTCAAAAAAATAAGGCCACTTGGGAAAGTTAAAAAGATAAAAAAGGTCAGGCTTGAAAGCATGTAGAATTGAGATAACATGTTTTGGTAAAATGTCATCTTTATTAAACTGTTGCAAAGGTATGAAAGGGATGGATTTGTTTTTATAGATGCAGTCTTTTGTTTTAGGAGGAGAGAGAACCAAGATGTTATGATGTTTATTGAAAATTTCAATAAATTTGTAAGTACCCGGCGTCCCTCGCAAGCCAAAAGGATATCCGCAAATAAAAGCAATTTTCATTTTTACATCGCAGATTTGCTGGCATTATTTAATTCTATAAAAAATAATCCCGTGTATCATGGTAGGTTACAAAATATTTACTTTTGATAACCTGCGGATTAATTTTCCATGTGTGTGATTGCTGATCATTGCGACGCTCGGCAACCAGATTTAAATGATCCATTAGCGCAATAACATAATCTTTTTTCTCGCGAATCCTATATAAAAAGCACGTGTCCGCCGCTCCAAAGCTGCAGTCATCAAAGAAAAAATCACTGAATACTTTTCTTCTGCCTGCAAAAGAGTTTCCGCCGATCCATAGTTTTTTCGTTAACAATTCAGGATGGATTACGCGCAAGGTGATTGTATCGCCTCGCATGTATATTTCATCCTCACCTTCGAAATATATTGGAGCAGGTGGCTTTCCGAATATATCAGCGTCAATGCATCTGGCCTGCAATATCATATCGAGTATGTAATTCGTCCCATATTGGTCGTCGTCATCCACTCGAAAGAAATATTCCCCTTCCGCAAGGGCACGGCCTTGGTTCAAGCAAGCGCCGGCGAACATCTCGCCTGGAACGTTGGAGATCTTGATATCATCTCTTGTTTTATCCAGACATAGATCAGTATGTTTCGGCAGTTCGTCGCCATTGAACACCAGGACAAGTTCCTTGTTCGGATAAGTCTGTTGCTTGAAGGTTTGTAGACATCGGGGCAAATGTTCTCGGCGAAAAGTGGGGGTGATCAGGCTGGCCTTGGGATACTCTACCCAGTCGTGCTCGATACCGATGGTTTTGCATATCTTCCTAATGCGATGGGCAAAGGTGTGTTCCTGGAATGCCTTGCGCCAGCCAAGATGGCCCAAACGTTCCCGGTAGAGATCATCTTCCCGAAAACGGACAAACTCCACCAGGAATTTCATTTGATCAGGGCATTCAATGACCACGTCTTTGCGGACATCATCCTCAGATAGACTTCCGCGATGAACCACAGGCAAGCGGCAGGCGGCAGCCTCCAGGGTCTTCCACTGCTGAGTGATCCTGGTGGAGAGGGTCTTGTCCAGGGTGATATAGGCCTTGGCATACCTAAGGGCCTGGATACGGCTCTGCTCTGTGACGCAACCCAGAATGCAGTCTTTGAACTCCGGCAGGGCATCCATGCGCCTGCGAAAAATCTGGTACCTGGACTCAATGATGTTCAGACCATAAGGCTTTACTTCCTGCAGGAAGTTTAATTCGTCAGCCATCCGGTCCAGGTCTGCCCAGCCATCATAGAGCATGTCCAGGTTGAAGACGTTGTAGTCTTCATAATGCCGGAACGGATTGTAAATTGCTGGCTGGACGCAGGGTAAGAGATCCTCGGCCTTTAAATCTTCGGCGCGCAGCAACTCGGTTTCCTTTGGATCGGCGCAAAAAACATGATTAAAGTGCCGGGCGAAGTCCTTATAGTGCTCGTGATATTCATGGCCCTTTGTGATCCAGAAAACCGTAGGAATGGACAGTTTGCGGGCCAGGGAAACCATCTCCAGCAGTTCGTTCCGGCTAGGTGCGTTGGGGCATTGGCCCATGTGCCAGTTGCCGGTGGCCGTGTTCCAGATGGACTCCATGAGAAGAAAATCAGGCTTGCCGTACTTGAGAACGTGTTTCCAGTTGGCCGGAGTCAAGAGCATGACTTGCCCCTCGAAGCGAAGACCATGATACAGCCTGTCCTCCACCACGCAGGCTATGCGCAGACTGGAATTCAGGGTCTTCTTTAGCGGGATACAGAGGGGAACAGGCGGTGACCAGTAACCAAGGAGTTCCAGAACCTTGTTGGAGTCGGGACGGATGGGCATTGAAGGTGACTCGGCATGTTTATTAGCCTTTGATTTCCGATGTGTTGTTTTAGCCAATAGTCTTTCCGGGTAAGCCATTCTAGATCTCCATGCAAAAAGTATTGGGAGCACACATTTGAAGATCTAACGCATCAACATTATAAAGGCGGATTTCTGATTTTCTTCCAATTTCTGACTTTTTCTGGGACATGATATGAGGTAAATATAATAGTTACCAAGAGGCGATTCACTTCTTCCTGCTCTGCCTAGTGGAAATTCTTTGTCGCTGGAGCTCCCGCTCACCACTTGACCCCCCGGAAGATCACATCCTTTCGGATATTGTCCTTATATTTTCCCACAACGCGAAACATGCCCTCCATAACCTCCTCGGTCAGGAAGTGGGGCGTCACACCGATGTCCTGCAGACCCTGATAGGCGGGGTTGTAGTAATGCTCCTCGGCTTCCTTGCGCGGGTTGTCGATGCTCTTGATATGGACCTCGTGGCCGTGTTTTCGGCCGACCGTGCGGGTCAGTTCCGCCAGCTCCAGCACGCTGAAGGTTTCCATGATCTGGTTGAAGATGCGAAGTTCACCGGGCCTTGCCGGGGTTTGCGCGGACTTGTCCACGCATTGCAGGGTGTCCTTGATGTTCAGGTAGCCCCGGGTCTGGCCGCCCTTGCCGTAGACCGTAAGCGGATAACCGACGATTGCCTGGGTGATGAATCGGTTGACCACGGTGCCGAAGATTTCGTCGTAGTTGAAAATGGTCTTCAGCCGGTCATCGATCACTGATTCGTCGGTTTCGATGCCGTAGACCGGGCCTTGCATCAGGTCGGTGATGCGCAGATTCCACATGCGCACCCCGAACCACATCAAGTCCGTGTCCATGATCTTGGTGGTGTGGTACAAAGAGCCGGCTTGGCGGGGGAAGAGAAACTTATCCTTGCGGCCCTTGTGCTCGATCTCAAGCCAGCCTTCCTCGATGTCGATATTCGGCGTACCGTATTCGCCCATGGTCCCGATATGCACCACGTGTGCCTCCGGGGCTAGGTCGCGCAGGGCGAACACCAGGTTGTTGGTCACCAGGAGATTGTTGCTCAGGGTGATGTTGGCGTACTTGTAGTTGAGCAGGGAATACGGGGCGGACGGCTGCTCCGCGTAGTGCATCACCGTGTCCGGAATGCCGGTGAATTCCGGATTGACGGCCCACTGATAGACGACCCTGCCGTTAAACAACGAGCGCATGATCTCCGGATCGGTCAAATCGCCGATGACCACCTTGATTTCATGACCGGTCAGCTCGTGCCAGATTTTGGCCCGCTCCTGTAGCGTGGGCAGGGGGTAGAGCATGCCCACGTCCAACTCGGTGCAGGCATTGCGCCGAAAATAATTGTCCACCACGGTTACGTCATGGCCGCGATGGGAGAAATACATGGCCGTGGGCCAGCCCAGATAGCCGTCTCCGCCGAGAATCAGGATGCGCATGTCGAACCTCCCTGTTCATCCCCGGGCCAGAACCGTTCCGCCGGGTGGCTGGCTTCGGCGGTTTCCGCGAGCAATTGATTATCCGTTAAAAAAGCATGCAGATCTTCTTGGTTGAGAGTCTGCTCATTGGCTGAGTTGTAGGGATTGTCCACCGTGGTGGTGATGGTTTCGGGATACTCGTAGCAAATGTCGCGATACATGCAGCGAAAGGCCGGCAGAACGGCGAAATAGCGTGGCAGCTCGACGGTTCGTCGTGTCTCCTCGTCGCTCATCAATTCTTCGTACAATTTTTCCCCGGGCTTGGTCCCGATGTTTTCAATCCGGATGTCCTTTGCCTGGTGTCCGAACCGGGGCGCGAGTTCGCGGATCATCACCTCGGCCAGGTCCTGGATGCGGATCACCGGCATCTTGGTCACGAAGACCTCCCCGCCCCGGACCAGTTCCACGGAATCAATGACCAGTCGGGTAGCCTCCTTGATGCTCATGATGAATCGGGTCATCTGGGGATCGGTCAGGGTCACCGGCCCGCCCTGTCTGATTTGCTCGCGAAAAATCGGAATGACCGAGCCGCGAGAGCCGAGCACGTTGCCGAACCGGGTGGAAGCGAAAACCGGACCCTTGCCGCGCAGGGTGCTGTTGGCCGCGGTCATCAGCCGCTCCCCCATCAGCTTGGACGTGCCCATGACATTGGTTGGGTTCACAGCCTTGTCCGAACTGGTGAAGATCACTCGTTGCACCCCTGCCTCGCAGGCCGCGTCAATGATGTTGCGCACCCCGAGGATGTTGGTCTGCACCGCCTCGAATGGGGAACGCTCGCAGAGGATGACGTGCTTAAACGCCGCGGCATGGAAGACGATCTGCACGCCCTTGAATTTACGCGCCAGCTTGTCCCGGTCGCGCACGTCGGCCAGGAAAAAATGGGCGTTGGAATAGGCCTTGTGGCGCTGTTCGCTGAAAAACAGCTCGGACTCGTTGTTGTCCAGGCCGATCAGCTCGCCCACGGCATACCGTTCCAGAAGCTGCTGGACCAACTCCGCGCCCACGGTACCACAGCAGCCGGTCACGAGCACGGTCTTGTCCGCCAGATAGGCCGCGTTATGAGTCAAGGCAAAACCTCCATTTTAGCATGATTGACATTGGCGAATAGTAATCCGCGGCGCAAAGTGCGCTCACTTACTTGAAACAAATCGACTGCTTGCTACATTCGGCAGGAAGATACACTTTCGCGATCTTATTTCCTGTAAAGAAAAATGGCCAGCGCGTCCATCACGGCATGACGCATCCGCGCCAAGGCGGATCGACTCTCATAATGCTTTAATGGTCCCGGTCTGTCGTCATACCAGCGAGTGTACTGCGCCCTGAGGTCGGCGTGACTGCCCATGATCTTCCTCAAATATTGCCGAGCAATAGCATGTCGCTTTTTTTTTGCGATACGGCCATCCCAGTTGACGTGGTCATGGTGGATGATCATTCCCGGCCAGTAGTAAATATCTCTGTCCGAAAACCGCTTGAAAAGTCGCCAAGAAAATTCCACTCCTTCCAACCCGAACATCAGGGGGTGCATGCCCCCCACGGCCATGTAGGCGTTCTTGGAAACAGCCATGTTGCCCTCGGTCAACAACGGCGCGGGCAAGGGATAATCTCCAAGATCGTAATGACGGGGTGCGGAGGCGTTCCCTCCGGGTGATTTGGCTTTGACCCGTCCGCGAATGGCTGAGAAATGAAATGTGTCGAACGCCAGGAGAATGGAATCAATATACCGGGGGGCAACGACACAATCATCATCGACAAAGACGAGAATTTCCCCTGTCGCGAAATGTGCTCCAATGTTGCGGCCTTCTGATGGTGCAAAATTGATGGGGGATTGGAAATGCAATAAAGGACGGTTTTTCAGTTCCGCATGGATGGACTCGTTACCCCCGTTGTCGATCAGGATGATTTCCGCGGGAACACCTTTTGGAAAGCGAAGCGAATCCAAGCAGTTGATCAATTCCTGGCCTTGGGCATAGGAGACAATGATCACGGAGAGACGGTATTTGCCATGGGGACGACGGTCCTCATGCCTCATTTTGCCATAGTCTACAAGGGACTTATAGCGGACGATTTCCCTTTCGGCCTGGGAGAAAGAACCAGCTTCATAGAGCCGCCTAGCCCGTTGGTATGCGTCGATTATCTCCGTCATGCTCACGGCGTTGTCATTCAAGATATTGTTTCCAACTCAAAGCGGTGTTCTTCTCGCGCAGTTTGGCGGGCAACTCGTGAAAAACCGCTGGGTTACCTTTGGCCAAGGTCATGGGAGGCACGTCCCGAGTCACGACCGACCCTGCGGCAATGAAGGCCCCTTGCCCGATTTGTACGCCTGGCAGAATCACACTGCCCGCGCCAACAGAGACATTATCCTCCAGGGTTGCTCCCGCCGGGCGATAGGAATCGCGCATCTTCAAGGGATATTTGTCGTTCGTTATAATTACGCCAGGCCCGATAAATACCCGTGAACCAATGATTGTTTGCGGAGAGATGTAGCAGCGGGCAGCGATTTTCACAAAATTGCCAATACCCACCTGACCGTCAATCACTGAATGCGAACCAATCCAGACGTGATCCCCAAACTGGCAGTGTTCTCTGATGAGAACGTAATGACCGGTTTGAAAAAAATCGCCGATCTGGACATCAGCGTAGATGATCGTGCCCATCCGGAGTAGGTGTTCTCTTCCCAAAACCGGCGGCGTGCATCCTTCGCGGTATGCGTATCCTAGGGTCACGTCGCTGTAATTAGAAATTGACATGTTGTTTTGTAACCGTTCCCGCATTGCGGCAATGCGGTGCGTATTCCGCGCATCTGCCGGAAGGAAGCGGAAGGAAAGGGACGAAAGATGTAAAAAACGAACGCCCCTGTCAATCTTTGAGCTTATACATCAAACAACCCTTGGTGTAAATTGACAGAGGATGACAGCCAAGCGGCATTAATGAACAAGGAAGTAGTTCGTACGGAATACAGAAGCGTTAAAAGGTCATGGCTGATCTGCCGTATTTCGGCACCCATAGCAGTCCGTTGAAAAACTCCCAATTGCTGCGTCGCCGCAAAAAGTTCAAACTCTCGCGTATGAATAAATACGCTTCGACCTTGATTCGATTGCCGGGACGGCAATCGAAAATGTGGCGCAGCCGCAGCCCGCAGGGGCCGGAAACAGGACGTGTCCGGATAGCTTTTCTTGCTCCTTGCACTTGGGGTTTTTGAACGGACTGCCGGATAAGAATTTTTCAACACTCAGATTAGGTAGTTACTTCTGCATTTTACGAATTGGATAAGGTGCCCGTAATCACGGACCGCCCGAGACTTGTCGCTTTGGTGGCCAGTGGGGTTGATCTCGCACCACCCTGTTCAGCAATTGGTTCACGTCGATTTTTTCCGCGAGAAGTCGGCGGCGGCGTTCCTGCCACAAGTTCCGGTCATACGCGGCAAGAATGTCCACGGCCTTGGCAATGGCCTGTTCCTGTCTCTTGGGCGTGAAATTGAACACCAAGCCGTAGTCCCGCTCCTGTTCGTCCGTATAGCCTCGCCCCACGGGGTCGATGTAGATGCCGGGCACGCCCAGCACCGCGCCTTCCGAGGCCATGGTCGCGCTTTCGCCGAAGATGAGGGAGGCGTGGGCCATCAGGTGGTGCATCCGGCTTGCGGGCAACCGGCAGCGATGGGCTTCCAGTTCCTGGGGCAGCGTTCCCTCGGCGGCCACGATAACGGGTCCGTACCGGGACAATTCCGTGACGGCGCGGATCTTGTTCCGCGTCGTCATACCCCGCAATCCTCTGTCATGGGCAGCTTCCCAGGCTACAAAGCGCACAATGCTGAAAGTCTGGCTTTGTTCCAGGCCCGCCTCCTCAAGTACCGAAGGGTCGGGTTTGAAGACGTTCGGATGCAGGTAGGACAGTTCATGGTACCCGTTGTAACGCTCATGTCGCCAGCGGATGGGTTTGCGGTAGCAGTCGGGTACATATACGCACGTGGCGAAAGGATAGGCCAGCAGGTTGGAGATGGTGGCGTGTTCGGTGTCGTAGAATACGTAGGTGGGGGTCCTGGTCAGGAAACCAGGTATGCCGACGAAGGTTCCGGCAATGGCCATCATGGCGTGGGGCTTGAACGAGCGGATAATGCGCATGAGCCGGGCCTGATGCTGGACAACCTCCAGAGCCATGAACGCCAGCCCACCGCGGGCCGTGCTCAGGACCTTGACGTCCAGGCCGTATTCTTCAGCCAGGGTCATGAGAATGTCTTTATTGCGGCCTGTCAGGAGAACCGCATGCCCTTCGTCGATAAGCCGTGCTGCAAGATTTCGGAAAAAATGCAGGTGGGCGGGATGTTGCAAGTCGATCAGGTAGCGCATGAAGGACCAGCAGATACCGAATTAGTCCCTGGAAGGCAATTTTTTGTCGATGCGCTCCAGTAATCGCCTGTTAACGCTCATCAGGTCGGCCACGAGCGCCAGGGTGATGGTCTGAAAGCCCATGATGATCAGGATGGAGGCCAGAATCAAGGACTGGATCATGCCCACGCCCTTGCCGACCACGAAGAAGAAGTAGGCGAAACGCAATCCCAGCAGCATCCCCAGAATCATCAGGAAGGAGCCGATGATGAAAAAGAACCGGAAAGGCCGGTAGGTCACGAAAATGCGGATGATGGTTATCAGTGAGCGGAAAATGTATTGGGGGATGCTGCGCATCAGGCGCGACGGCCGCAGGTCCGGATTGGTCCGTACGGGGACCCATGCCAGGGGGATGCCTTTTTGGCCTGCCTGGATGATCATTTCCAGGGTATAGGTGTAGTTGCTGAAGATGTTCAGTTCCTTGGCCGCATGGGCGGAAACGGCTCGAAAGCCGCTGGGCGCGTCGGGCACGGTGGTGCCGCTGGCCAGCCGCACCACCCAGGAGCCGAGATTTTGCAGGATTTTCTTGGACCAGGAAAAATGTTCAATGGAGTCGATGGGGCGAGCGCCGATGACGATTTCGGCCTTGCCTTCCAGTATCGGCTTGACGAGTTTTTGAATATCGTCGGCGTGGTACTGGTTGTCCGCGTCCGTGTTTACGATCACGTCCGCCCCGCGTGCAAGACAAGCCCTGATGCCGGCCATGAACGCCTTGGCCAAGCCGCGATTGTTGGGGAGCCGGACAATGTGATCAACGCCGAGCGAGCGTGCCACTTCGATGGTTTTATCCGTGGAGCCGTCGTCGATGATCAGCCATTCCACGGTGTCGAAACCTGGTACTTGCCTGGGCAATTCGGCCAGGGTCACGGGCAGGGAGGCTTCCTCGTTGAAACAGGGGATTTGGATGATGAGCTTCATTGGACGTTCGTGCCGCCAATTCGTGGCTGAGTGTTGAAAAAAATCTTATCTTGGCTGTTCGCTGAAATTCCTGGTGGTCGGCGGAGCGGCCGTTCACGACTTCCCAACAAGCTTTTTTGGGAAAACCGGGTTGCTTTTCCCTATTGCGCTAAGGCCGCCATGTAAAGAGACGAAGCCGGACCTCTTGTTCCTGGAGGTGGAAACCACGAGCACTCGGGTGTTGCACGACGTCGTGAAAGAATAATCTTTCTCCGGACCAGTCGAATTGTATCCGGGCCTGGGGTGCCGGGAAAATGGCCATGGCGCTTTCGGTCGACGTCAAAAAACGAATACGCCAGCCTTGTTCAGAGGCCCGTTGCAGGGCGGGTTCAATGAGTGCCATCCGTTCTCCGGTCTTGTCCGCCCACAGGCCGCGGCCGTCGACAACGTTTTTCCCGGCGAGCAGGGCAAGTGGGGTGCCCCACCAGGGGTGGTCCGCAACGATCAAGTCTCGTGGTTCAATCTGTTTCGCGGCCTCGGAAATGGCTGCCTCCACACCGTTGAATTGTCTGGCGTTCCAGGCATGCCAGCTCGTTTTTGCCGGTACGGCGAGCAGGAGGAGAAAAAGCGAAAGCGAAAGAATTCTTGATGCGTGAACGGGCCAGGAAAGTCGCCAGAGCTTGGCCAAAAGGTATCCCGCGCAGATGGCGATCAGCGGCACCAGATAGGGGAGGTAGCGACGGGTGGCCCAGGGGTAAAGGTCGACGATATGTTTATCGAGAAGCAGCAACCAGCTGACGATGGCCAGGAAAACGATCATCGCGTAAAGCCGCGGCGCCAAACGGGGCCGAAGGAAGAGGATTGCCAGCAGGCCCGCGCCCGCCGCGAGCATGGGGAGCAGGCCGCAATAAGGAACGAGGCGGGCGAGGTTGTCCATGTTTTGGGCCTTGACGAAATATTCCCGCAGCAGCCAGGAAGCGGCGAGGGTCAAAAGAAACAGTGTCGCGGAAATGTCAATGACCCTGGAGGGCATGTCTCGCAACCACTGGCGAAGCTGCTTGATGGAGCCGATGGCGTCGACCACGAAACATCCCATAAAAGCGGCGCCCGTGGTGTAGAGCATGGTCGGCAAGGCCGATGCCGACCATCCGCTCAAGGATACAGGTGCGACTTTGAAGTTGATGAACGCCGATAGCATGCAGGCACCCATGAGGGCGAGTCGCCGGGTGACGAGCGGGGTTCGTGGACTCTCGAGTACCTCGGCCGCGGCGAGGCAGAAGAGAAGTATCGCGGCAAAGGGCAGAAAGCTGAATCTGTTCAACACCGCGACCGCGAGAAGGAGACCGGCGAGAAGGGTGCCGCGCACTGTGGGGGGGTGACTGACCAGCACGAAAAGAAGGGCGAAAAGGAGAAAAAGGTGGATGATTTCAGCTGTGGGGAAATTCGTGTGAAACAGCAGGATTGGCTGGGCCGCCAGGAGAACGGTTGAAAATAAGGCTGGTGCGCCTCCGAAGGCTTTGCAGACGAATGCCAAGAAGCAGAGTAGGGCGAACATCCCCATGATCAGGTTCGCCCGGTAGAGGGATTCCATGCCGCCGACACGTTGAACGGCGGCAAAAATTGAGGGGGTCACGCGAAAGAATTCGAACCGAAGAGTTTGATCGGCTTTGTGGATCATCACTCCGGGAAAGCGTTCAACGCCCCTTCTGAATTTTCTGGTGAGCGCTTCCTGTTCTTCCTCGGTAAAAACGTCGTGAAAAAACGCATCCGAGGGATAGAAGGTTCCGGTCCGCTCCAAGGTTGCCGCCTTGTTCATGTAAACCCCGGGATCCCATCCGCCGACTATCCATTCGCTTCGATTCGGATGGGCCAGGATGAGCACGATTCCGACAAGCACGGCAAGAGTCAGCGGCAATGCTTGGGCAATAAGCGAAAAATGACGGCGGGGTTGCCTTGTCAGGCCGAGGCCAAGGCCCGTCAAAATCAGTGCCAGCCATGTAAGCGAAGCCGCGGGCCGTGAGAAAAAGCCGAATTCTCCGAGAATTACAGTAAAAATGCCGACTGAAACGATCCCGATGATCATCGCTCCCGTTCCCGCGTACAACCACTGTTTGACGTGACGACGATCGTGCAGAAGGGTGTCCGGCAGAGTCCAAATCCAGGCCAGACCTGGCAGAGAGAACGTCAGACAGAGCAAAAGGGCTTGCGGAAAAGGGGAGTGCATGGGTGATGGGCGATGGGTTAGGGGCTAAGGGCTATGGGCTATGGGCTATGGGCTATGGGCTATGGGCTATTGGCTATGGGCTATTGGCGATGGGCTATTGGCGATGGGCTATTGGCGATGGGCGATGGGGTTGAGGTGGCGTTTATGGGATGGTGACGAGGAAGTCGATGAGGTCTTGGTAGTTTTGTTTCATGCTTGTGATGAAGTTTGGGTCCGGGACCGGAAGCAGGTCCAGGAGGTTGAGGGGGAAAGATTGTAAGCGGAATTCCAGGGATTCCATGTCCCATGCGCATTTTTTTTGCGCGGCGGCAATGACTGTCGGCCAGTCCGTTTGCGTTGTCGTGAAGATCGAATACAGGTCAAAGACGTCCTTGGGTTCGTCACGCCCCATGATCGCGCAGATTTTGTTGGCGGCAATGTTGGGGATGCTGTCCAGGGCGATGCCCCGCGGTCCGGGCAGATTGGTTCCCAGACGGTAGACCCGGTCGTTGACCAGGTCGATTTTGAGTGCATGCTCAACGATCATTCGGACAAAGTCCCGTGTATCCACCTCGATATGAAATGCGATTCCCGCTTGCCGCAACCCGTTGATTAGCGCGCGAACATCTTCGCGATATAAATTGTTGTCGTTGGTGAACAGGTCCAGATCATCGGAAAAGCGGTGCTCGACGTGGAATCGATGGAGGCAGGTTCCGCCGGTCAGATAGAAACTGGTTTGGACACTGAAAAGAACATCAAGCACGCGGTCTTGAAGTCTGTAGAGTTCTGGATAATCTAGCGATTCCACTGCAACTCCGGAACCAAGTTGTGTTTGTCGGTGAGATTCGCGGCAACGAGTCGAACCCGCGGCTTGTTTCCGGATTGGGTCAGGTGGCGTTGCAGCAGTTCGTTCATGATCCGAGGAGCAAACAGTGTGCGCAAATGGCGGGAAGGATGGCTGCTGTTTTCAATGATTTTCGAGAAAAGAAAGCGTTCAAATCCAGGATCGCCGACGTCCAATCGGTGCAACAGGTCCTGGGCTGAAAGTTTGTAGTCGCCCCAGAAACATTCCCGGAGAACGGTTTCGGCGCTGGCGAGGCGGTGGTTGGAGGGGGAGGGCATGGGTT
>NZ_PZKN01000028.1 GCF_003046795.1 Desulfonatronum sp. SC1
ACAATGCAGCAGATGCGCACACTCCATTCATGTCTTTGTTGGAATGCCGGGGCACGAAAAGCGACCCGCAAGCTTGAGGAACCAAGCGACGCCCAGGCCCAGATACTGAAGGCCATGGGCTACGGAGTGAGCAGTGGGGTCTTACAGGAATTGGCGACTTAACACACCGAAATCACTTGCGTTTTCAAAAAAAATGACGTTCAATCTGTTAAACTCCTGACATACAAAGACGGGGCTATAGCGGGGCCAAAGCCTTCTTAACGCAAAAAGGGGTTAAGCTTTGTAAGCTTAACCCCTTGATCTTGCTGGTCGGGATGAGAGGATTTGAACCTCCGACCCCCTGAACTCTGCCTATGAGACCTTCCTGTAAAAAATTGATATTATTATCTTCATTTTTTCCAGCACCACATCAAAACGACCATTTTGTCTCATTCACAGACATTCCCGTAGTGGCAACGAAAACGGGCGGGTGTCGCCTCGACCCACTGTTTTTTGTCGGCTCATTGGGCTGTTGCGAATGGAAGAGCCTGGAGGGATACAACAATTTGGCTAAGACCACCTCGACCTAGAAATTCTCTTCCCTGTTGAACGGGGCTTGAGTCAACGTGTCAGGCAATATCAAAAATTTCTGCGTATTTTGATAGAAATGCAGACTGAAACGGGAACAGAGCAACAACGGAATCAAGAGCAACAGCGTAAGATCAAAGATCTTGCACACGCTACGTTCTTCATGGCGACGGCGACGCATGGGTTGACCTAATTGCCAATAGCTGCAATAAACGCGAGAATTTTTTCAAGACTGCCGAAAATCGAAATGAGGCAGAAGAACATTTCTGACAGATAAGAAATTTCGTGCCAATTCTTTCTTCCATTTATCACCACCCGCCGCTGAGTTCAGCCCAACGCTCGTCCGGCTGGTTCAATCCCTTGCTGTGGAATCCTCTGCCGCCTTCTTGCAGACATGGTTCACCAGTTTCGCCCGCTTTTGCCGCTTATCCGGTGTCAGCGGGCTTTTTTTATCCCGGGCTCCGGCAGACCGGGCGTTGTTTGAAGTAATCCCTGGCCCTGCAACATTCTCTTGCCCGGCATGATACGACACAACAAAGCGAGGTGCGCACATGAAAAAATATCTTTTCCTTGTTACCACGGCACTGCTATTCCTTGCCCTGAGCACCGCGGCAATGGCCCAAATCACGATAGTACCGGCAGAAGGTGACCGCACCGAAGGCAGTTATCCTGAAGCTGTCCCGGACATGCCTACGTTTTCGCCACGCTCCGGACCGCCCGCGACTCTGACGGTAGGAAACGGCTGCACCTACGCGACGATTGCCAGCGCTATTGCTGCGGCCAACCCCGGTGACACGCTGATGCTTGAAGGCACACGCACATTTACTGAGAATATCACTATCCTAAAAGATCTGACACTTCAGGGCGGCTACAGCGGCTGCGTCAGCGGTTCCTCCGCCAGAACCACCATTAAAGCCGACGATGCAAAGAGTGTGGTAGATATACGCAACAGCGCGGTGACGTTACGCAACCTGCACATTACCGGCGGCAATGCCATCGGTGGCGGGGTGGATATTGATTCAGGGTCCGCGTTAAGCAGCCAGGCTACGTTGGACAATGTCCGCATCGCCGGCAACACGGGAAGCTGGGGAGCCGGGCTTTACGTCGGATCAAGATCCATCGTGACCCTGATCAACGGCACACGTATCGAGTACAACACTGCAACGTTTGGCGGCGGCGGCGCCCGGGTTTGGGGCAGGCTGGTGGTGAACAGTGTGTCCGGCGGCATCACCCATAACACTGCGCCCAACGGCGGCGGGGTCTCTGTACCGGGCGGCGTACTGGAAATGCGTCCGGGGCATGTCGGAAACAATCAGGCCACTGCTGCCGAGGGACGCGGCGGCGGAATCCACGTCCTTGATGGCGGTGAGATCATTCTGACTCATTCGTCCAATGTTTACCAGAACAGTGCCTCTCTCGGAGGCGGGATATTCGCTGAAAACAGCAAGGTGACATTGAACAACAGCCAGGTGCTTTATAACACAGCGACCTTTAACGGAGGTGGCATCAATTTGTCGGAGCCCAGCGTCCTCGATGTTCTGAACCATTCCGTCATTGCCGGTAACCACGCCCTTGGCAATGCCGGCCTTAACGGCAATGGAGGAGGAATCATGGCTTATGGAACGAACACCATCAACATCTCCGATACTAGGCTGCGTGAAAACATTGCCGGCGATTTTGGAAAAGGAGGAGCGATACACCAGAACAATGGGACCCTGACTATAGCCTATTCCTATCTGCATCATAACAGTGCCTATTACGGTGGCGCGATCTATCAGACAGGTGTCAGTGCTTCAGCCAATGTTTCTAATTGTTTAATACATCACAACACAGTGATCCATCCTTTAGGAGCAGGGATTCGCAGGCAGAATGGAGATTTTACAATATCCCACACGACCCTGGCCGACAATGTCGGCGGTGCCGGATTTTCCGGGGTTGCCACTTCAGCCACCAACAGCATCGCCTGGGGAAATGGTGGAAATCTAGGATTTGTCAGTTCACCAGTTCACGCCAGTTGCAACATTGATAATAGCGGAAATGCCGGGGCCAATTCTGATCCCCTCTTTGTATCCCCCGGTGCCGGCCAGGATTACCATCTGCAGGCAGGCTCTCCTGCGATTGACGCCTGCTCCTCTGGCCTCTCATCTGACCTGGACAATCTGCCGCGTCCAATTGGTAGCAGATATGACATGGGCCCCTATGAATTATATTATGAACATACCGTGGGAGCAGGGATTGCTCCCCCTGGGGGCGGCACAGTAACCGGGACAGGCTCTCACATGGCCGGCTCGACCGTTACATTGAATGCATCGGCAAATCCAGGATATGTCTTTGTCAACTGGACCGAAGGCAACCAAGTCGTTTCCTGTAGCGCCAGTTATTCTTTCAGGCTAATGTCAGACCGCACCCTGCGGGCCAATTTCAGTCAGGTGCAGAGTCAGTACACCATCACGGGGGCCGCCAGCCCCGCGAACTATGGAAGCGTAGCCGGCTCTGGCCCATACAACAACGGGGCATACGTAACCATGACAGCTCAGCCCAACCAGGGCTTTGCCCTGTCCAATTGGATCGAAACCTGGCCCGGGCTGACGGGGCACTGCGTGGTCTCAACGGATGAGCAGTATTCCTTCACGGCCATCAGAAACCGCAACCTTACGGCCAATGTCCGGCCCAAGACTCTGCCGGGGGTGCTGATGCTGCTTCTGGACGAGTAGCCCGGCAATTGAACGATTAAAATCGCTGCGGAATAAATTATCGTGCTTTATTTTTCGCCTTCTGAAACGACCCCAAAAAAAACTCCAAGCCTGCGACATGCCGTCGTGAAGGGCCGTAGTCATTATGCCTTCTCCGATGTCCACAGGGAGTTCACATAGGCCATCATGAGCGATGATTATCGCACCTCTTGCCCGTACGTGCGCAAACCCGGGGTAACAATCTATCGTTTCCGCCCTGCTAAGCTTGATGGGCTGGCAATAATATGGGGAACTTCAGCTCACTTGTACCCAACTTTTTAAGGAATACGCATGCTCCGTAGAATCATTCCCCCTCTTCTATCACTGATGCTCCTGCTGTGTGTCTCGGGGTATGCCGAAGAGGAACGCATTCGCGCGCTCTGGCCTTCGGCTACACCGCGGCAAATGACCGGGGACTCCCAAACGCTTGAAGCGACGGATAAGCCCTACATTATCAGGGTCGGGACGGTTGTTCTTGCCGTGAGTGTTTTTCTACCCCCGGCGGAAGTGAGTGGGAAACAGGCTGCTGCGGCCGCGTCCTTCCGGGATGTCGCGCTGTCCGTGGCGTTTTTTTCGGACAAGGAATACACGGTTGGCATTGATTCCGATACCCGTCACGGACCTGACGCCATGACCCTGGGCGGTCGTACGGAAGACCTGGATCTGTCCACGTTCACGATGACCGTGACCAGGGACAGTTACCTGATTACGTTCCAGGACCTGGACACGGCGACGCTGTACCGGGTGGTGGGCAATACCGGAACAGGTTTGGGCGCGGTCACGGAAATCGACCTGACCAAAACGCCGCCAATTGAATATCTGCCTCCGCTCATCCCGACTCCGTAGGGCATTTCCTCCATTCTTATGGATAGCACGACCACGGAAGAACACCGCAAGCCAGGCAGACATTGGGATCTGACCTTGCTAGAGACGAGTCTCCGTTTTGACATCAGGAGAAGGACGTCAATGAATCAACCAGTTCTTAATCATCCCGAACGAAGGCGTCGTTTCCAGAAAAAAATGAACCAGATAGAAGGAGATCTGGTTAAATTCAGTCGATATCACCCGTTAAGAGCCGGACTGGCAGGCCTGTTCCTGCTGTTCGTATTGCTCACACTTATCCCAAGCCTGGCTCGGGCCACGATCATCGACATCCTGCTGGTCTACGACACTTCAGCAACGACCTGGGTGTCCGCCAACGGCGGCATGGAGGCTTTTTCTCTTGATGCGGTCAGCCGGATGAACCAAGCCATGCAGAACAGCGATGTGGATGCGACTTTTCGCTTGGTCCATGCCATGTCCGCGAGCTATACGACGACTTCCTCCCTGTCCACTGACCTGAGCAACCTTCAACAGGGCAGTGGCAATCTGGCAGCTGTGCATACGGCCCGAAACGAGTACGGAGCGGACCTCGTGGCCATGCTTGTGGATACCGGCTCCGCTTACGGGTCTGTAGGTATCGGCTATCTGTTGACCGCCTGGTCAGGTCAGCCCAGCTCTGCCTTCACGGTCAACGCCATTCGCTCCGTGGCCCAGAGTCACACCCTGACTCACGAAGTGGGCCACAACATGGGAGCTCACCACTCCAAGCACCAGACGGCCAGTCCGGGACCAAACCAGTGGCTTGACAATCAATACTCTGCCGGTTGGTACTTCACCGGGACGAACAGTGTGAAATACCATACGATCATGGCTTATAATTTTGATGGCCACGGGAACTTTTACCAGTCGGCTCCCTTGTTTTCCACGCCATTGAAGACTTGGCAGGGCACGGTTGCCGGGCATGCTGCGGACGGGGATAATGCCCGTATCTTGCGAGAAACAAAGGACGTTATTGCTAACTACCGTCCTTCCGTGCCAACAACTACAAGTCTTTCCGTAAACTCTTCCGGCGCAACCTCTGTTTCGATTACCAGCAACCCACCCAGCTACGGCGGCACGACCAGCTACACTAAAACGAATATCACCAGCGGCACGTCTATCACCTTGACCGCGCCAGCAACCAGCGAGAGTATGAGCTTTTCATCCTGGACAGGATGCGATTCCACGAACCAGTCCGCCCGGACCTGCACGGTCAACATGACGGGCAACAAGACGGTGACGGCGAATTATAGTACTGATAATACCAGAATCATCCGCCTTACCGGCGACATGACTTTTGGCAACGTGACCGTTAATCAGAGCACCACGCGAACCCTAACAATTCACAACGACGGCAATTCATCTCTCACTGTCAATTCCATCAGTTACCCCATTGGCTTCAGCGGGGCCTGGAGCGGGTCCATTCCGGCTGGCGGCTCCAGCAACGTGACCGTGACCTTCAGTCCTGCCACGGCCCAGGTCTATTCCGGAACGATCACCGTCAATTCCGACAGGACCAGCGGAACACACACCACGGCCTGTTCTGGGACGGGAGTGCAACCGCCTGCCAACTTGGGCACATGCCTTGACAACACAAGCCTGATCTGGACAACCGGCGGCAACGCCAACTGGAGCTGTCAGTCTTCCGTAGCCCATCATGGCGGCAGCGCCGCCCAAAGCGGGTCTATTAGCCACAACCAGCAAACCTGGTTAGAAACCACTGTCACCGGGCCTGGAACACTTCGATTCCACTGGCGTGTATCTTCGGAAGCCAACTACGACTGGTTGAGTTTTTATCTTGGCAGTACACGGCAAGACCGAATCAGCGGCACGGTGAATTGGCAAGAGAAGTCCTACGATATCCCTTCGGGAACCCATACTTTGAAATGGGAGTATTCCAAGGACGGGAGCTTGGATAGTGGGACAGACGCAGGTTGGGTTGATTACGTTAGCTACAGCACATTACAGTATATTGTTTCAGCAACGACTGGGTCTGGCGGAACCGTCTCTCCAACTTCACGAAATGTAGGTAACGGCTCCACAACCACCTTCACCGTAACCCCGCAAACCGGCTATTCCCACGGCACGGTGGGCGGCACCTGCCCGGTTGGCTCCTTCAGCGGTAATACCTACACCACTGGGACGATCACTTCTAACTGCTCCGTCAGCTTCAGCTTTACGCAGTCAGAAGGCAGGCCAATAGTTTTGCCAGGAGTGCTGATGCTGTTGCTTGATGATGAGTAGATTGCATTGATGATTTGCTGAAAAAAAGAAACAGCCTGTTCGGGGCAATCCGGGAGGGCTACTATTTTGCTAGAATCATTCTCAAAAAGGAAAGTTTTTGAGAATGATAAATAGAAAAAACGTGATTGACGGTGAACAGTGGCTTGAAAGCTTCTCAAAAACCATTATCGAAACTAATTCGTCGAACCCGGCTTTAAGTCGGCTTGGCAAAGCGTCTGCCGGGAATTGGGTTTGACCAACTTCCACTTCCACGACAACCGGCACACCTTCTGCTCGAATATCCTTATGGCGGGTGGTACGCTCAAGCACGCTAAAGAGATGATCGGTCACAAGACGCTTCGCATGACGGACCGTTACTCCCATCTGGAAGCAGGCGGCGAAAACCCCATGCAAGCCGCCCTGGCGGAACACTACGGGAAGACTTCTTAAACCCTTTCAGGAAAGACTTGCCTTTTTCGGAATAGCGGACACATTGCTGACACAAACCTAAAAAAAGCTTTTTCAAACAAAAAAAGGGTTTCGGCAATCTACCGAAACCCTTTGAAATTCTGGTCGGGATGAGAGGATTTGAACCTCCGACCCCCTGAACCCCATTCAGGTGCGCTCCCAGTCTGCGCTACATCCCGTCAAAAAAGAATTCTTTACGCCATTCATCCTCCGGCTGTCAATCAGCCCTGGCGCAAAAATGCGGTTCTCTCGAAACCGAGTCGTCAGCCTTTGAGGCAGGCCAGGGGCGCGAGGCGGGCGACTTTGGCGGTCAGGCCGGCCTGGGCCGTGGCTTCGACCACCTGGTGGATGTCCTTGTAGGCCGCGGGTGCTTCCTCGGCCAGGCCCTTGAGGTGGTTGGACTGGATCAGGATGCCCTGGGAGGCCAGAGCATCCAGAACGTCCCGGCCTTTGGCCAGCTTCAGGGCCTGGGAGCGGCTCAGGGCCCGGCCCGCGCCGTGACAGGTGGAGGCGAAGGTAGCCCGGCTGGTTTCCTGGCCGACCAGGATATAGGATGCCGTGCCCATGCTCCCGCCCACCAGCACGGGTTGGCCGATGGTCCGAAACGTAGGCGGGACTTGGGGATCGCCGGGGCCAAAGGCTCGGGTGGCGCCCTTACGGTGCACGAACAAGGTTTTCGTGGCCGTCTGGACCGGATGGCGCTCCTTGCGGCAGGTGTTGTGGTTGATCTCGAACAGCGTGCGCAAGGCGGCCTGGGGAAGAATCCGGGCAAAGGCATCCCGGATCTGATGGACGATCACCTGGCGGTTGGCCATGGCGTAGTTGGCGCCGCAGGCCATGGCCGAGAAATATCGCTCGCCCTCCGGGGAGCGGATCGGGGCGGAGACCAGCTCTTTCTCCGGCACGGGGATGCCGTATTTGCGGGCCGCCTGACCCAGGACATGGATGAAGTCCGTGCCGATCTGGTGCCCCAGCCCCCGGGAGCCGCAATGCACGGAGAGCAAAACGTCGCCCGAGGCCACGCCCAGGACCCGGGCCGCATTCGGCTCCAACACCTCCTCCACGACCTGGATTTCCAGGTAGTGATTGCCGGACCCCAGGGTGCCGAGCTGACGCTTTTCGCGTTGACGGGCTACGGCGGAGACCTGGTCCGGGTCCGCGCCGGGCATGGTCCCGCCGTCTTCCAGTCGCTCCAACTCCCCCTGTTCTCCGTATCCCCGGCTCACCGCCCACCGGACCCCTTGAGTCAACACCCGGTCCACCTCGCGGGCCGTGAGGGACATATTGCCCCCCTTGCCCACCCCCGCGGGAACCAGAAGCTGCAGCGCATGCAGCAACGCCTCCAGGTGCGGCAGGATCTCTTCCCGGTGCATGCCCGTGTGCAGAACCCGGACCCCGCAAGCGATGTCGTAGCCCACTCCCCCCATGCAGATAACCCCGTCCCGGTCCGGGTCGAAAGCCGCCACTCCGCCGATGGGAAAGCCGAACCCGCTGTGGGCGTCCGGCATGGCCAGGGCCGCCTCGACGATGCCGGGCAGGGCGGCCACATTGGTCAGTTGCCGGGCCACGGCCTCGTCCATGTCCGCGACCAGGGCGCGATCTCCGACAATCCGGGCCGGAACGCGCATCGCCCCGCTTCGCGGCAGCTCCCACACCCAGGGGGAAATCCGGGTCAATGACTTGAGGTCCATCGGGTTACCTGAGTCTTGAGGAAGTACATTGCCGACAGTCTGTTCAAAAACCTGGGCCTGTCACCCCTTGCGCTTGAACAGCTTCTCCAGCTCATTAACCCCCAGACGGACGGTAATAGGGCGTCCATGAGGGCAAAAAGCGCGGTCCATGCAGTTCAGCCAGGCGTCCAGCAGGTGCAACGCTTCGGAGCGATCCAACTCCTGACCGGCGGTAATGGCGCTTTTGCAGGCCATCAGGGACCAGATCGGGTCCAGCTTGCGGGAGAGGGACCGGGCCGGGTCCGTCTCCGGATCCGATTTTTGTGCTTGGTCCGGGTCGTGGCCCAAATCAAGGTCAGCGGGTTGCTCGTTGAGCAGATCCAGAAGAAATTCCTTGGCCGCGCCGGTGGCCAAATGTTCGGGTAGACCGCGAACAAGCAATAGGCCGGGCCGGGGATTCTCCAGGCGGAACCCGATTTCCGGCAAGGTCGTCCAGAGCTGTTCCAGGGCTTCCTGCTGAGCCGGGTGCAGGGACAGTTCCAAGGGGATCAGCAGATCACGGGGCAGCGGACGGGCGGAATGGCGCAAACGCTGAAACAGAATCCGTTCGTGGGCCGCGTGCTGGTCCACCAGAAGCAATCCTTCGGCGGTGGCCAGGACCAGATAGGTGTTCAGCACCTGCCCCAGGTACTGAACGCCGGCTGAATCAGGACCGGACGGCCCAAGTGGTTGCGGGGAGTGGCCGACGGAGGAGGGCCGGATCATCGGCTCGATCGCTTCCGCGCGGTCCCGGGGCGCTTCCACCGTCCCGACCGGGCCTGAAAGAGGCAGCGAGTCCGTAGGGAAAAGCCGTTGGTATTCGCGGAGGGTGGAAAATTTGGGGCGGCTCTGCGCACTCGGGTCTTCCGAGTAGACGACATTGCTGGTCGGAGAGCCTCCTGAGGAGAAAGCGGCTCCTGGGTTACTTGGGAGACCGTTTGGGGATTGGCCGAAGGCCCGATCCACGGGGCGATCCGCGGAGACCTCGTCTTCAGGCGGTTCGGTGGCGGCAGGGGCCACGGAGAACGTCTTGGGTTCGGCACGCTCCAGGGCCTGGGCCACCGCGGCGCGGACCAGGGAGAAGATGGCCTTCTGGTCGCGGAACCGGACCTCGGACTTGGCCGGATGGACGTTGACGTCCACCTCCTCCGGCGGAATTTCCAGGAACAAGGCCGTCTGGGGGTACTCCCGGGACAGCAGCCGCCCCTGGTAGGCGTCCCGGACCGCGCGCAGCAGGAGCTTGTCCTGCACCGGACGCAGGTTGACGTACAGCAGCATCCGGTCCGCCTGACCCTGGGCCGTACCCGGCGAGCCGACCATACCGCGCAGGCGCTGTCCGTCGCGGACCAGGTCCACTTCCAGCAGCGCGTCCGTGACAGCGGGCGGCCAGATCGCGGCCAGGCGTCGCCGCAGGTCCCCGGTGGGCGGCAGGTTCAAGGCCGTTCGACCGCCCACCGTGTATTCGAAATGCACGCCGAGATGGGCCAGGGCCAGTCTGCAGAAAACGTCCTGGCAGCGCTTGCCCTCGGTGGTGGTGGTCTTGAGGAATTTCAGTCTGGCCGGGACATTGACGAACAGATCCCGGACCTCCACCCGGGTGCCCGCGGGTAAGGCGGCGGGACCGTTTCCGACGACGCGCCCGGCGTCCACATCGATGAACGTAGCCGTTTCCGCCCCTCGAGCCAGGGAGGCCAGACGCAAGCGCGAGACCGAGGCGATGCTGGGCAGGGCCTCGCCCCGAAATCCGAAGCTGTTTAGAGAGAACAGGTCTTCGCTGCTGAGAATCTTGCTGGTGGCATGCCGGGTCACGGCCAGTTCCAGTTGGTCCGGTGCGATGCCGAACCCGTCGTCCTGGACCTGGATCAGTCCCTGGCCGCCGCGGTCCACCATGACCTGAATCCGCGTCGCGCCGGCATCCAGACTGTTTTCCAGAAGTTCCTTGAGCACGCTGGCAGGACGCTCCACCACTTCGCCGGCGGCGATCTGGTTTTGCAGTTCCGGGGGCAGGATGCGGATGGAGGGGTTGTGATCAGGCATATGTCGGCGTGGCGCGTGGCTGGTCCGCGTTGTTCTTGTGGTTCATCGGATTCAAACAGAACATTCCAGGTCGCGCAGAAATTCGCGGGCCGCCCGGGCTCCGGCTTCGGCACAAGCCGGACCCTTAAAAAAATCCAGCAACCGAAAGTCACGCAACTCCGGCTGAATCAGAAAGTCGGGCGGTTCCTTTTCCAGGCGCATCAGGTTCACGGTTCGCTGCATAATGTACATGCTGTGGATCAGCACGGAAATCAGGCCGGGCTTGCGGCCCGCGGCGATGAGATCGGCCGAGCACCCTCCGGTTTCGAGAACATGGGCGTTGAGGTCCACGGCCACCACCACATCGGCCCCCATCCCGCGGCAAAGGTTGACCGGCAGAGGGTTGATCAGTCCCCCGTCCAACAGAAGCCGGTCTCCGATCTTGCCCGGAGTGAACATGCCCGGCAAGGCGATGCTGGCCCGCACCGCCGGGATGATCGGGCCGGAGGTGACGACCACTTCCTCACCGGTGACTGCGTCCGTAGCGTTGACGGCCAGTGGCGGGTCGCATTCCTCCAGATTCTCGACGCGCAGGAAGCCGGCCAGAAACTCCAGGATTTTGTCCCCGTCCATCAGCCCGCACTTCATCAAAACGGGATCGACCATGCGCAGCAGGTCCAGCCGTTGCAGCGTCAGGGCCCGGTCCACGAAGCGCGGCCAATCCCCTCCGGCATAGACCGCGCCGATAAACGCGCCGATGCTTGAGCCGGCAAGACAAGCCGGACGCAACCCGGCCCGGCTCAACTCCTGAAGAAATCCGATGTGGGCGAATCC
Source organism: Desulfonatronum sp. SC1 (assembly GCF_003046795.1). NCBI lineage: Bacteria > Pseudomonadati > Thermodesulfobacteriota > Desulfovibrionia > Desulfovibrionales > Desulfonatronaceae > Desulfonatronum > Desulfonatronum sp. SC1. The sequence continues at coordinate 11,411 of NZ_PZKN01000028.1, forward strand.
TCGGGCCGCTCCTCCGCCCAAGACGAGCCCCAGGCCCGCGGAACGCAATTCGTCCAAGGCACGAGGGACACGAGGGACGCGTGAGTTGCGCGGGCAGGTGGAAGTGGTGTCTCCGGTCATGAAACGTTGCCTGTCGAGACGATGATAAATATTGTGCGGGATGAAGAATTTTTGTCAACGAACCCGAGAACCCAGGCCCGGTTTCCACGTTTGCTGGCTTTGGAAAGCGAAACTCTACTGATCTCGTTTTTCAACGATAGTTGGCGAAAGGCTTGTCGCCCTCCTCAGCTTTCCATTTCCACCACGTCCCCCACTCGGACGATCCCTCCAGTCAGAATCCGGATAAAAATACCTTCTTTTGGCATCACGCAATCTCCGGCCTGGTGAAAAATAGCGCATCGGGTGTGACATTCCTTGCCGATCTGGGTGACCACGCCCACGGCTTGTGAACCGATGCGCAGCTTCGTGCCCAGAGGCAGGCTGGGGAGGTCGATACCTTCAGTGGTCAGATTCTCGGCGAAGTCTCCGGGACCGACCTTGAGTCCGGCGGCCTGCATCTTTTGAATGCTTTCCATGGCCAACAGGCTGACCTGGCGATGCCACGGCCCGGCGTGGGCGTCGCCTTGCAAGCCATGTTCGGCCACGAGTTCGCCGTGATCAATGTTCTTCTTTCGTTGGCCCTTTTTGGCGCTGGTACAGACCGCGATGATTTTCCCCATGACTTGATTTCCTCCGGTGTCGTTATCGGGATTCGAAGCTCAGGCGGAAGTCGGATGGCTCTCCGTCGAGATGGAGGCCTTGTGTTCCGTCCTGTGTAATACCTGACCGTCATAGTCCAATAAAATCAATTCCACGTCCACCGATGCTCGCCCCCAGAGACTCCCCCCGAGACTCCCTTTGGGACGGCTCCAGACACGGCAGTGACCAAGAGCCCTGACCAGAACTTCCCACGTCGCGACGGCGAAACGATCCGTCCCGCGCAAAATGTCCAGGGCTTCCCTGGCCGTATTGGCTCGGACGATTTTCTCGATTGCGTCCCGTTCTACGCCCGAGTCCGCCGCCAGATCAGCCAGGCCAGGCAGATTCACGGCAAAGAGCCGGGCATGGGTTTGCGGTCGGCCTTGGGCCATTTTGACCAGCTTGCCCCAGAAGCCCCCCCAGATCACCTTGCGCATCCCGCGTCGAGCCGCCTGGCGCATGGCAAAGCCGGGATGGTCCCCGGCCTGGATGAACGCGGCCCTGGGAAGGCGCGGCAAGACGGTTTCCAGAAAGCGTTGCCCTCTCCCTCCGGTACTCAGAGCCACGGTATCCAAGCCCTCTGCCCGGGCCACGTCCAGGCATTGGATGATCGTCTCTTTCCACGCCGCATGGCTGAAGGCCTTCACCGTTCCTCGGGTTCCGAGAATGGAAATCCCGCCGACTATGCCCAGCCTGGGGTTCAGGGTCCTGGTCGCCAGTTCCTCTCCCCGAGGGACTTCCACCAGCACGTGAACCCTGACGACGCATCCAAGCTGCTCCAGGGTTTCCAGCAAAGCCCGCCGGATCTGTCGCAGCGGCCCCGGATTGATGGCCGCGCGGCCCACGGGCACGGGCAATCCAGGTCTGGTGACCGTTCCCACCCCTTTTCCTCCCCGGACCACGACCTCGGGCCGTGGCCACGGCTCCAGATGCACCCGCGCCGAAATGGCCGCGTCATGGGTGGCGTCCGGGTCGTCTCCGGCCTGCTTGCGCACCGTGACCCGGACCATACGCTCATCGGCCGGCGATGCTTCCACTTCCAGACTTTCCAGCCGGACCACCAGCCGAACATGCCCCTCTGGACAGGGAATATCGACGCGCTTCGGCCTTACGCCGCGCACCAGAAACAACACTCCGGCCTTGGCCGCGGCCGTGGCTGAAGACCCGGTGGTGAAACCGATTCGCACCTTGCCGCGTCGACTCATAGCGCGGTGCAATGTAATGGGAGATAGTTATTCTGGACGGCTGCAACCATTGCGGTCCTCAATCCGACACCCCTCGGTCACGCTCTTGGTCTCGGTTTTGGCTAAGGCCATCCCGGCCAGAGCATTCAGGGCCGCGGCGGCCAAGGCCGAACCGCCTTTGCGGCCGCGAATCAGGATGAAGGGAGCCCTTTCGAATTCCAGCAAAGCCTGTTTGGACTCCACGGCCTGGACGAACCCCACCGGCATGCCGATGACCAGGGCCGGAGTCACGGCTTCACCTTGCATCAGCTCCAGAAGGCGGAGCAGGGCCGTGGGCGCATTGCCCACCACCCAGATGGCCTCTTGGAACCGCGCTGCCGCCACGTCCACCGCGGCGGCGGCGCGGGTGGAGCCGACAAGCCGGGATCGCTCCAGGGTTTCAGGTTCGCTGATCAGGCAATGAACCTCGCACCCGAGGGGAGCGTACAGCCTTGGAGACAGACCGGCCTGAGCCATGCGGGTGTCCGTGATCACCGGGTGACCTCGAAGCAATGCTTCCAGCCCGCCCGCCACGGCCCGGGGATGAAACCGGACCAGATCCAGGAGTTCGAAATCCGCGCTGGCGTGGATCATCCGCCGGACCACCGGCCACTGGGCGTCATCAAAGGGCCTCGGAGGCGGAACCTCGGCGTCGATGATCCGCATGGACTCGTTCTCGATATCCAGCCCGGCGGCATTCAGGGGGATCGGCTCCAACTCGGTCATGATCAGATCCTTTGGTTGCGGTTGGCCGCATAGCGCTCGCAGGCCCTCGTGAACGCGGCGGCGGCCGGTGGATGGGAGCCGAAATGCAGGTGGACGTATGAGGCCGTCACATTGCCGCGTCGAAAACCGGCCAGGCTCTCACGACCCCGACGATCCGCGACCCGAAAGGCCGGTTCGCGGGCGCTTTCCGAAATCTCCTCCAGGCCGGAATAATGAAACTCATGGCCGCGCAGCACGGTCCCGGCTGGTCCGAGCACGCCCTCGTCCAGCAGTTCCACCTTTCTGTAGCCCAAGGCCTGGAACCGGGAATACATCCTGGCCCGGCCCGGAAAAAAGCCGACCATGGGGAAACGCTCCCCGTCCACACCCTCAAGTTCGGATAGCAGGTACATCATGCCCCCGCATTCGGCATAAACGGGCATCCCGTCCTGGGCGGCCGCCCAAATCGCCTCGCGCAAGGCCCGGTTAGCGGCCAGCCCGGCCGAATAGAGTTCTGGATAGCCGCCTCCCAGGTACAATCCGGCCACGCCTTCCGGCAGCCGTTCGTCCCCGAGAGGAGAAAAAAAGGCGAGCCGCGCCCCGGCCCGCTCCAGCAAACGGAAATTTTCCTGATAATAGAAGCAAAAGGCCGGATCCCTGGCCACTCCGATGGTTATCCCAGGGGCCACTCCGGAGTGGCCCCTGGATGACGACACCGACTCCGTCGCCCGGCCTGCTGAAGCGAGGCTCGCAAGGACCGGCTGCGCGCTGATTTGCCGGATCCGCTCCAAATCCAACCCTTGTTCGGCCCATGCGGCCAGGGCTCCCCTGCGTTGAGCGTCCCAGAACGAGCCCTGCTCCTGATCTTCGTTGTCAGGGGGCGATGTTCTTTCCGACATGTTCGCGGAGAATAATTCGGGCGACTTTTCCGCCGGGCACCGGCCCAAATCCCCGGCCAAATACAGCCCAAGATGTCGGGATGGCAGAATCAGATCCGATCTCCGGGGCAAAAAACCCAGGCAGGGCAGGTCGGGCACATAAGCGGCCATGGCTTCGCGGAGCAAGGCTTCATGGCTTGGCCCGCCCACCTGGGTGAAGATCACTCCGGCCAATCGCAGTTCCGGATCAAAGTCCCTAAAACCGCGCACCAGAGCCGCGGCGGAGCGGCCCTGGGACCGGGCGTCCACCACAAGAATCACGGGCAAGCCCAGCCACTTGGCCATCTGGGCCGTGGAACCGCTCTCCTCTGAACCGGATGCCCCGTCGAACAGGCCCATCACCCCTTCCATCAGGCAGATGTCCGCGTCCAGCGCGTACCGATGAAACAGCTCCAGAGCCATGTCCCGGCTCAGTATCCAGCCATCCAGATTATGAACGAAACGGCCGCTGACCGCGGCCAGATGCGTGGGATCAATGAAGTCCGGCCCGACCTTGAATCCCTGGACCCGCAGGCCTCGGTCTCGGAAAGCAGCCGCCAGCCCCAGGGTGGCCAGGGTTTTGCCGCAGCCGCTTCGGGTTCCGGCCACCACCAGCCCGAATATCCGACCATCCGACATGATGCCTCTGTCAGCCTGGCGAACGCTTCGAGTATGTTTCATGAGGCCATGATCCGTGACCGTTGGAGGTTGAAGAAATCCAGGCTGAAACCGGGACTCCCATCTTCAACTTACGATTTTCAACCTTTTCCAGCCCCTTTGTCCAGCAAGGCGAACAGCCCGGCAAAGCTGTCGTCCAGAGTTTGACGTTCGTCCACATGCTGGCGCAGATAACTCTGGATCGGTCCGATGCGCTGCAGGGCCATGTCAATTTCCTGACTGCTGCCCTTGGCATAGGCTCCGATGTTCACCATGTCCTCCACTTTCTTGAACGTGGCCAGGTGGCGGATCACCTCCCGCCCAGCCCGGAGGATTTCCGGTGGGGTGACTTCAGCGCGCAGCCGACTGACGCTCTTGAGCACGTCGATGGCCGGGTAATGGCCCTGATCGGCCAGCTCCCGGGTGAGCACGATGTGGCCGTCCAGGATGGAACGGACCGCGTCGGCCACGGGTTCGGAAAAATCGTCGCCCTCCACCAGCACGGTGTAGATCCCGGTGATGCTGCCCTGTTCGCTGTTGCCGGCCCGCTCCAGAAGCCGGGGCAGCATGGCGAACACAGTGGGTGTGTAGCCCCTGGTGGTGGGCGGCTCTCCGGCGGCCAGCCCCACTTCCCGGGCGGCCATGGCGAACCGAGTTACGGAATCCATCATCAGGATCACGTCCTGGCCCTTGTCCCGGAAATACTCGGCCACGGCCGTGGCCGCGAAGGCGGCCCGCATGCGGACCAGTGGTCCCTGTTCCGAGGTGGCCACGATCAGCACAGAGCGGGCCAAGCCCTCCGGACCTAAATCTTTTTCCATAAAGTCGAGAACTTCCCGGCCCCTCTCGCCCACCAGAGCGATCACGTTCACGTCCGCCTGGGTATACCTTGCGATCATGCCCATCATGGTGCTTTTGCCCACCCCGGAGCCGGCCATGATCCCCACCCGCTGTCCCTTGCCCAGGGTCAACAGACCGTTGATGGCCCGGACGCCGGTGTCCAGCGGGGCGTGAATCCGAGGACGCTTCAGGGGATTGAGCGGTTCGGCGTGCAAGGGGTAATACTGGGACGGTTTCAGCACGGGGCCCGAATCCAAGGGCTGACCGAAGGCGTCCAGGACCCGACCCAGCATCCGCTTGCCCACGGGGAACAAAGGGGGGGTGTTGGAATTCTGAATCAGGTTGCCGGGCCGGATGCCCCGCATTTCTCCGTAGGGCATGAACAGCACGGAACCGTTGCGAAAACCGACCACCTCGGCGGGAATGCCTTCAGGGTCGTCATCGGAAAGCAAGCGGCAGTAGGATCCCAGGGAAGCCTTCATGCCCCGGCCTTCCACCAGCAGTCCGACGACTTTGGAAACCTTGCCGAAGGTCCGGGCTGGGTCCGTCTCCCGCAGCACGTTGACGCAACTTTGCGGACACAGCCCCATCAGCCGTTTTCCTCCAGTGTCAGTTGGTCCACGATTTCCCGCAAACCGGCTTTGCGCGAGGCGATGGTGTTGTCCACCATCCCGTGGTCGCACTCCAGAATCAGCCCTCCTGGTTCGATTTGCGGATCGTCCTTGACTTTCCAGCCCGTCAGACGGCCGTCCTCCGTTCTCCCCAAGGCCAGCAGGTCTTCGATCAACCCTCGATCCCGTGGATGGACGGCAATGACCACCTTGCGCTTGGCGTCGATCATGTCCACGGCCTGATCCAGCAGGTTGGCCAGGCTTTCCCGGCGATGAACGTCCAACTCCACGGCGATGGCCTTTTCCACCATGACCTGCAAGAGCATCACCAAGTCGCTGCGGTAGGTCCGCCAGACTTCCTGGCCTTGTTCCTCTATGGAACGCACCACCGCGGCGCATTGCTCGGCCGCCTGCTCCAGAACTAGGTTCATCTTGGCTTCGCCCTGGGCTTGGCCCTCGCGGAAGCCTTCGTCGCGGGCCTTGGCTTTGATCCCTTCCGCCTCGGTCATGGCCTGGGTCAAAATCTCCTTAGCCATGCCTTGGGCCTTGCCCCGAACCCGGGTCAGATACTCTTCTTCGGCCTCCATGTTCCAGGCGGCCTGTTGACCGCCGCCCAGGGTCAACTCGGACAGCCCCACGGACCGGCGGGGGCCGAGAACAATTTTCCCTCCAGATCGAATGCCGTCAGGACTAGAGGAGGACATCGCCGCCTCCCTTGCTCGTGATGATGATCCGGCCTTCGACCTCCAGCCGGCGAACCACCTTGACCACGTTCATCTGGGCCGTCTCCACCTCGGAAAGCTTGACCGGCCCCATGATTTCCAGATCTTCCTTGATCATGGTGGCCGCACGTTCGGACAGGTTGGAGTAGAATTTTGCCTGCAGTTCCTCGCTGGCCCCCTTCAGGGCCAGGGTCAGTTCGTCGTTGCTGACCTCCTTGAGCAACTCCCGAATGCCACGGTCGTCCAGGGTTTTGATGTCCTCAAACACGAACATGAGCTGTCGGATTTCCTCGGCCAACTGGGTGGATTCCTCCTCGATGTCCGCCAGCACTTCCTCTTCCGTGGCCCGCTCCACGGCGTTGAGGATCTCGGCCACCGACGGCACTCCGCCGACCTTCCGACCTTCCCGCCCTCCCATGGCGATCAATTGTCGATCCAGCACCTTGCCCACGTCCTCCAACATGTCCGCGGGCACGGCTTCCAGGCGGGCCAAGCGAATCAGCACTTCGGCCCGGGCCCCGGCGGGCATGTTCTGGAGCAGACCGGCGGCCTGCTCCGAATCCAGATGGCCCAGAATCAAAGCCAGGGTCTGAGGATGTTCGTTGCGCAGAATCTGGGCCAATAACTTCGGGCTGATGCTTTCCAGGGCCTTGAACGGCCCCGGACCGGCGTCCAGGTCCAAGGAGTCCAGCACGTACTTGGCCGTTTCGCTGTCCAAGCCCTGGAGCATCTTGCGCACCCGGTCCGGGCTGCCGACCAGCATGTTTTCACCCAGAGCCAAAAGCTGGTTGAATTCCTCAAGCACCTCCTCGACCATCTCCTTGGGTACCGAGTCCATCTCCACCATGGCTTTACTCACACGGATGATTTCCCGGCGATCCAAGTGCTTGAACACGTCCACGGCGTACTTGTCGCCCATGGCCAACAGCAAAATGGCCGTCTTCTGGGTACCGGATATTTTATCTGCCACTTCAGGCGTTCTCCTCTTTCAGCCAGATCTTCAGAACATGAATGCTCTGTTCCATGTTCTTTCGGAATAACTCCGCGGTGGCCTGTTTCAACTCCTCCAGGCGGCGCTGGGCCAACATGGCTTCGGACTCCTGTTTGTCCGGGGATTCCAGGGCCATGGCCCCTTCTCCTTCCAGTTCGTCCATCGCTCCTTCGTCCTGTTCGGCCACGCGTGGCCTGATCATGGCCATCACCACCGGGCGGACCACCAGAAGCAGGAAGAGCAGGATCAACAGGAAATTCAGAATCGGTTTGCCGAACTGTCGACCGTAGTCCAGGATAACGTCGGCCAAGCTCGGCGTCGGAATCAGCTCCGGACCGCCAAAGGATATACTGGAAACCTCCACGCTGTCTCCCCGTGCCCCGTCGAAACCGATGGCATTGCGGACCAACTGTTCGATCCGTTGCAGTTCCTCGGCGCTGCGCGGCACGAAAACATGCCCTTGGTCGTCGCCCCCCGGCTGATACGTTCCATCGACGATAACCGCCACGCTCAATCGCTGCAACTCGCCCAGAGGCATGATGATCTGCTGTTCTTCGCGATTGATTTCAAAATTGGTCGTGGACTGGGAACGGGCGCTTTCCTGGTAGGTGCCCTGCCCGGCGAAGCCGTCCCCCTGGAACTGCGGCTCGGGAACTCCGGCTTCCAGGTTGGATTGTCCAGTGCTGGTTTCGTCGCTTTTTTGTTCGCTGCGGACCACGGCGCTGTCAGGGTCGAACATCTCCCTGACGATGGTCCGCCGACTGAAATCCAATTCCGTGTTCACCTTGGCGATGACCTGGCCATGGCCGAATAGCGGGATCAACATTTGGCTGATGCGCCGCTCCAGACTTTGCTCCAGTTGCAGCTTGTACTCCAATTGCGTGCTCGTCATCCCTTCCATGGTGTCCGAGGGCTTGGGCTGATACAGTATTTGCCCGCTTGTATCGGATACCGTGATGTAATCCGGAGTCAACCCTTCCACCGAGGATGTGACCAAATTGACAATGCTCTGGACCTGGCGGCCATCCAGCCTGGCGCCTTGCCTCATGGCCAGAATCACGGCCGCGGACGGCGGGCTCTGCTCCTCGATGAACAAACTCCGGTGTGGGATGACCAAGTGAATCCGGGCGCTTTCCACCTCCGGAAATTCAGAAATAGTCCTGGACAGTTCGCCCTGCAGGGCCCGCTGGTAGTTGATGCGCTGGATGAAGTCGGTCTGACCGAGCTTGACGTCGTCGAACAGCTCAAAACCCAACCCCGGTCCGCGTAGCGCGCCTTCCCCGGCGACACGCAGCCGCAGTTCATGAACCCGATCCACCGGGACCAGAATGGTCTGGCCGTTATCCGCCAGCCTGTACGGCTCCTTGCCGGCCTGCAAAATGTTGCTTACCCGGCTGGCGTCCTCCGGAGTCAGGCGGTCGTACAGCACGGCGTAATCCGGTCGCCCGATCCAGTACATGAGCAGGAAGAAAATCAAAACCATGGTCGCCGCCAATCCGCCGACCATAATACGTTGAGAAACGCTGGAATCGTTCCAGATCTGAAGGACCTTGGCTTTCAAATTATCCAGAAAAGGAGGCATGGCTGGCTCCGGTTTTTTTCGGGTTCAGGGGTTAAGGGGTTCAGGGGTTCAGGGTTCAGAAGTTCAGTGGTTTAAAGGTTCAGTGCCTTATACAACCATGAACCATTGAACCTCTAGAATGGCATCCGCAACACTTCTTTATAAGCTTCCATGATCTTGTTGCGCACGGCGGAGGTCATGCTCATGGACAAGCTGGCTTTCTGCATGGAAATCATCAACTCGTGCACGTTCTGATTCTCTCCGGAGGCAAAGGACTGGATCAGTCCGATGGACTCCTGACGCAGGCTGTTTACCTCGACCAGCGAGCCCTTCAATGTGTCGGTGAAAGACCGAATCTCTTCATGTGGCTTGATGGTCTCGGGCCGCGCCATTTGCGCGGCTTGATTGTAAGCCTTCATGGCGATGGGGGAAATTGACATGGCGCTCTCCGTGGATACGTATTAGCGAAATGAAGGTTATCGGCCCAGTTCCAGGGCCTTGTTGAACATGGCCTTGGCCGATGAGATCGTGGCCGCATTGGCTTCGTAGGTCCGCAAGGCGGTCATCATATTGGCCATCTCCTCGACCACGTTGATATCCGGTAAGCTGACGTAGCCCTGCCCGTCCGCGTCCGGGTGCCCGGGATCGTAGACCCGTCTCAGGGGTCGCTGGTCCGTGACCACGCCGGAAACCTTCACGCCTTTGACTTCCCGCTCCAGTTCGGAACGCATGGCCTTGGTAAAGGGGGAGTCCAGGGGCGTGGCCTGAAAGACGACGCTTTTGCGACGATACGGTCCGCCTTCCGGGGTCCGTGTCGTATTCACGTTGGCCAGATTCATGGAAATGATATTCAGGTGCGTCCGTTCGGCGCTCAGGCCCGACGCTCCGATCTCCAAGGCGGTCATGAAGTCCATTATCTGCCTCCCTCGGTAATGACGGTTTTCAGTCCCTCGAAATTCTTCTGCAGCGTGGTGATAAGGGTGTTGTAGAGCAACGTGTTTTTGGCCATGGTGGTCATTTCCTTGTCCAGGTCCACGGCGTCCTCGCCCTGCACCACCCGTGGTTTGAGGTCCTTGATGAAGTCCGCGGAAAACTTTCGGGCGTCGAACTCCGCCGGTAAATGGTCGGGGCTGGTCCGGGTCATCTTGCCCCGGGCGTCCAATCCCAAAGCCCGTTGAAGATCATCCTCGAACTCCAGGCTCCGGGCCTTGTATCCGGGGGTCTTGATGTTCGCCAGGTTCCCCGCGACGACATTTTGACGTTCCAGACGCATGTCCAGAACCTTTCCCTGAAGATGAATATGAGACCCAAACAGACTTTTCATGATTCGATTCCTCCTGTCATCTCAGGCTGTTCGCGCAATGCACAGCCTGAAAGCAAACGCCATGGACACGATTGGTTGTCATTGGGATTAGCAACTCCCGTTCCAACAGTGCACAATCCAAATCATGCCGGAGCGGCAAGGATTGCAGCAAATGGTTGGCATGAAGGATGCAACGCCTTTGAAACAAGGACGGACGTCGGAAGTTGACGTCGACACGGATCAAAACAACTCAGAGGAGAGACCATCATGACCAGCCATCTCGACTACGAAATCAACAAGGAACTCGGGGAATGCTATCTGTTCATGGGCGAACTGGACAAGGCCGAACAATATTATGAGAAGGCCGCCAACTCCAACGGAACTCATCCGGATCCTTACTTGGGTCTGGCCACTGTAGCGGTGCAGCGCGGGGACCTGGACAATGCTCTCAGCCTGTACCGTCGGGCCTCGGAAATTGAAGCCAGCGACAAGTCCCTGGCCGGCATGGCCCTGGTGGAAATGGAAACCGGCGCAACGGACAGCGCCTTTGCGCACTTCTCTCAGGCCCTGGAACACAACCCGGAAAACCTGGTGGCCCTCTACGGCCTCGTTCAGGCCGGCCATGGACTGGATCGCCTGGACGCGATCATCGCTCCCCTGGAAAACTTTCTGGAACTCAACCCGGACAAGGCCGAAATCCGGTTCACCCTGGCCGGCATCCTGGTCAAGCTGGGCCAGGTGGGCCACGCCCGAGAACAATTGGAACGAGCCCTGGAAAGCGACCCCACATATGATCCGGCCAAGGAACTCCTGATGGAACTGGCCCAGTAGACTGCCCCGCATCCCGTGGTTTCTCCTCCGTCTTGACCGCGGTCGTCCGGGCCGGGAACGGTTCCCGGTCCGGACGACTCGGCCAGAGGTATGGAAGACGTCACTGCTCCAAAAGGTCGGGCATAACCTGAAAGCTCCAGAGTCTAGGTTCCCGCCCGCGCGGGAATGACTTGAAGCGGCATGCTGTTTCAAGCTCGTCATGCCCGCGAAGGCGGGCATCCAGGTCATGCTTGCCACATTTTTTGAGCAAGTACAGGAAGACCGGCTTGAAGACGTCCACATGCAGGAACCAAGAGAGCCGTCTTGCCAAGATTTCGGGCTTGTGGCATGTCCGAAAGCAGGGAGGACGGTATGCAATTATTGCCCATCAGACAGGCTCTGCTCAGCGTCACGGACAAAACCGGCTTGGTGGAGTTCGCGACGTTTTTGCAGCGGGGCGGGGTCCAGCTCATTTCCACAGGAGGCACGCGCAAGACGCTTCTTGACGCCGGACTTCCGGTTCGTGCCGTCAGCGAGGTCACCGGGTTCCCGGAAATCCTCGACGGGCGCGTGAAAACGCTGCACCCGCACATTCACGGACCGTTGCTGGCTGACAAGGACAATCCCGAACACCTCCGAACCCTGACCCAGCGCAGCCTGTTGCCTCTGGACTTGATCTGCGTCAATCTGTACGATTTTGGACAGGCCTTGGAACAGAATCTGAACCTGAGGGACTGCGTCGAGCAGATCGACATCGGCGGCCCGACCATGCTCCGCGCGGCGGCGAAAAATTTCCACAGCGTTCTGGTGGTTCCCAGTCCGGACGACTATCCCAGGGTCATGGCCGAACTGGGTTCCCAGCACTATCACGTTAGCCTGGCTCTGCGCCGCGAAATCTCAGCCAAGGCCTTCCGTCTGACCTCCGCCTATGACGCGATGATCGCGGGCTATCTGGAAAAAGACTTCGGAGAGGTCGCGACATAGCCGCCCAGGTTCACGGCAACACCTCCGGGCTCAAGCCGAGCCAGGTCAAGGCCCTGTCCCGCCTGTACCAAAGGCGCTACCCCGCGCTGGGCGGCTACACCCTGGAACAGGCGCGGGAACTGGCTATGCTCAGCACGGACCTGGGCCGCCAAGTCGGACTGCTCATCGACCGTCAGGGTCGTCCGAAAATTATCATCGTGGGCGACGCCCACGGCATCCTCATCCCCGAACTCCCTCCCGGCCGCCACGGCCCGGGCCGACTGCGCGGTCTGCGCCTGCTGCACACCCACCTGAATCAAGACCCCCTGAACGAGGAAGATCTGATGGACCTGATCTTTCTCCGCCTGGACTCCATCGCCGCTCTGGGCTTGGACCCCACGGGCCTGCCCAGCGTGCTGTCCTGGGCCCACCTTCTGCCCGGCGAGTCGGACCAAGGGCCGTACCGCGTTTCAAAGCTCGTCGCCTGGGACCAAGTCCACGTCAATTTTTTGGAACAAACCGAAGCCATCGAAGAGGAACTGAGCAGAACCATCGCCGCTCAAAATGCCGCGCCGAACGCCGGACGAATTGGGGACCGGGCTCTGTTGGTCAGCGTGGATACGCTTCCCCGGGCCGAGCAGGAACGCAACCTCCAGGAACTGACGGAACTGGCCCGAACGGCCGGGATCACCGTGGTCGGCCTGGTGATCCAGCGAGTAACGCGCCATAATCCCAAGCACATTCTGGGCAAGGGCAAACTGGCCGAACTGGAGGTCCAGGCGCTGCGGACCAATGCCGGACTGCTGTTGTTCGACCAGGATTTAAGCCCCACCCAGATCCGCAACCTGAGCCAGCTCAGCGAACGCAAGGTTCTGGACCGGACCCAGTTGATCCTGGACATCTTCGCCCAGCACGCCAAAACCAGGGCCGGGAAGCTGCAAGTGGAGATGGCCCAGCTCCGCTACGCCATGCCCCGGCTGGTTCGCCAGGACAGGGCCATGAGCCGCTTGGCCGGGGGGATCGGAGGACGAGGACCGGGGGAAACGAAGCTGGAGCTGGATCGGCGCAAAATTCGGCAGCGGATCGCCAAAATCAAGCAGGAATTGGACACACTGCGCCGTCAAAGAGAGGCCACGCGGGTCAGGCGGCAAAAGGTGGGTCTGCCCGTTGTGGCCATGGTCGGCTACACCAACACGGGCAAGTCCAGCCTGCTGAACGTGCTGACGTCCAGCGAGGTGCTGGCTGAAAACAAGCTCTTCGCCACGCTGGATCCAACAAGTCGCCGGGTCCGTTTCCCGGAACACCGGGAAGTGATCCTCACGGACACCGTGGGCTTCATCCGCCGCCTGCCTCCGGAACTCAAGGAAGCCTTCCGGGCCACGTTGGAGGAACTGGACGAAGCGGACCTGTTTCTGCACGTGGCCGACGCGGCCCACCTGGAATTGGAACGCCAGGTCAGAGACGTACGTGCCATTTTGACGGACATGGGGCTGCACGAAATTCCGACCCTGCTGGTGCTGAACAAACTCGACCTTCTCGCCGCTGAGGATCGGCTTGAACTCGGTCGACTTCTTCCGGAAGGCGTCGGGATCTCCGTCGCGTCCGGCGAGGGGCTGGAGCACTTGGTCCAACGGATCATGGCCGCCCTGCCGGCGTCGGTCGCGTAGCTGAGTGAATTATGCCGATCTCGCCGGCGGACACAACTCGACCCTGTTTCTGCCGTTGTTCTTGGCCTGATACAGGGCCTTGTCCGCGGCGTCGATCAGGGTAGAAATGCCCGGCCCCAGACCGCATCCGACATGCAGTTCCGAGACCCCGGCACTGACGGTGATCTTGATCCCGGCCGAAAGAACTTTGCCGTCGACGTCGCGAACCAGAAAATTGTAGTTCTCGATTTTCTTGCGGATGATTTCGGCCATGTCCACAGCATCCTCGCCGGAAACGCCGGGCAGGATCAGGACGAACTCCTCCCCGCCGAACCGGGCCGGGAACAGTTCCTGGTCGCTGAGTTTGGCTTGGTGCTCCACGAACGACTTGAGCAGACCGGCCACCGTGACCAGGGCCTGGTCACCAACAAGATGGCCGTAGTCGTCGTTGAATTTCTTGAAGTGGTCGATGTCCATGAAGATCATGGATAAGGGCTTCCCGGAAGCCACGGCCGTGGTAATCGCCCGGTTCAGAAACGCGTCCAGGGCCCGACGGTTGTTCAGCTGCGTCAGCTCGTCTGTCAGTCCGATGGAGACTATGGTCTCCAGATCCTGCTGCAACAGCTCCTCGATCTTCTGAAACCCGCTTTGGATCTCCAGCACCATCTCGTCTAGGGGCTGCTCTCGCTGGATCGTCTCCAGGGTCATCACGCCCAAGTCCTGAACGTCGCTTTTCCTGTGCATCAGCATATCCTGAAATTGCTTGATCAGGAGCGCGGTATCCTGCAAGGTCTCGGTCAGTTTTTCCCGCCACTGGTCATTGATGATCCCCTCGTTGTCCCGGAGCAGCTTGCGGAAGGCTTCCTCGGAAAAATCCTTCTTGCGTAGCACCTCCATGACCAATTCCTGCGTCCGCTCCCGTTGATCCGGAGTCAGGAATTCGTAGTCCCTGATGCTGCGCATGTACATGATCAAGCCGCGCCATTTGGACTCCCGGGGGACTCCCAGCTGCTCCATGGTTTCGCAGAGATCTTCGAAACATTCTTTCATCCGGCCACCTTCCGTCCATACGATTCCAAGGGTGTTCCCAAAGACCGGCTACCTAGTTTGCTTGGCTTTACCGATCACATCCGGCAGTGGTCGTATCGCAAAGCAGGCGCATCACGCAAGAAGCACCTGGCGCACCAACGACAAAAGGCCGGACAGTGTCCGGCCTTTTGCGGTGTATCAGCTTGTACGGGCAGGGCCTAGTACATTCCGCCCATGCCACCCATTCCACCCATCCCGCCGCCGGGCATGGGCATATCCTTCTTGGGCTCGGGCTTCTCGGCCACGGCGCATTCGGTGGTCAGCAGCAGACCGGCCACGGAAGCGGCGTTCTGCAGTGCGATGCGGGTCACCTTCTTGGGATCGATGACGCCGGCGGCGATCAGGTCTTCGTATACGCCGGTGGCGGCGTTGAAGCCGAAGCCGTCCTTGCCGTCCTTGACCTTCTCCACCACGATGGAGCCTTCGAAGCCGGCATTGGCGGAGATCATCCGCAACGGCTCCTCGATGGCCCGACGGACCAGGGTCACCCCGGCTGCTTCGTCGTCATCCACGGTCTTGATGGAACCCAGGCTCTTCACGGCACGGACCAGGGCCACGCCGCCGCCGGGCACGATGCCTTCCTCAACCGCGGCACGGGTGGCGTTCAGGGCGTCCTCGACCCGAGCCTTCTTTTCCTTCATCTCGGTTTCGGTGGAAGCACCCACGTTGATCACGGCCACGCCGCCGACGATCTTGGCCAGCCGCTCTTGCAACTTCTCGCGGTCGTAATCGGAAGTGGTCTCTTCGATTTCGCTGCGGATCTGCCGAACCCGTGCCTTGATCTGCTCAGGGTCACCGGCGCCGTCGATGATCGTGGTGTTTTCCTTGTTGATCACGATGCGCTTGGCCTTGCCCAGGTCGTTCAGGGAGATGTTCTCCAGCTTGATGCCCAGGTCTTCGGAAACCATCTGCCCGCCGGTCAGGATGGCGATGTCCTGAAGCATGGCCTTGCGGCGTTCGCCGAAGCCGGGGGCTTTGACGGCGGAAACCTGCAGGGTGCCGCGCAGCTTGTTCACCACCAGGGTGGCCAGGGCTTCGCCTTCCACATCCTCGGAGATGATCAAGAGCGGCTTGGACATCTTGGCCACCTGCTCCAACACGGGCAGCATGTCCTTCATGCTGGAGACCTTCTTCTCGCAGATCAGGATCAGCGGCTCATCCAGTTCGCAGAGCATTTTTTCCGGATCGGTAACGAAATAAGGAGAGAGGTAGCCGCGGTCGAACTGCATCCCTTCCACCACTTCCAGAGTGGTCTCCAGGCCCTTGGCTTCCTCCACGGTGATCACGCCTTCCTTGCCGACCTTGTTCATGGCCTCGGCGATGATGTTGCCGATGGTCGGGTCGTTGTTGGCGGAAATGGTTCCGACCTGGGCGATTTCCTTCTGGTCGCGGGTGGGCTTGGTCTGGTTGGCCAAGTCAGCCACCACGGCCTCCACGGCCTTATCGATGCCGCGCTTGATGGCCATGGGGTTGCGTCCCGCGGCCACCAGCTTCACGCCGTCGGTGAAGATGGCCTGGGCCAGAATGGTGGCGGTGGTGGTGCCGTCGCCGGCCACGTCGCTGGTCTTGCTGGCCACTTCCTTGACCATCTGGGCGCCCATGTTCTCGAACCTGTCGGACAGTTCGATTTCCTTGGCCACGGTCACGCCGTCCTTGGTGATCACCGGGGAACCGAAGGACTTTTCGATGACCACGTTGCGGCCCTTGGGGCCCAGGGTCACCTTTACGGCATTGGCCAGGGTGTCTATGCCTTTTTTCAGTCGTTCACGCGCCTTGGCGTCAAAAAGTAGTTCTTTAGCAGGCATGGTTGTTCTCCTTGCGTCGTAAAAATCGTTGATGTCGTTGATGTTCTCGGTCGATTCGCGATGCGAAAGGCCTAGTCTTCAATGATGGCCAGGATGTCGTCCTCGCGCATCACCAGGAACTCTTCGCCGTCGACCTTCATCTCGGTGCCGGCGTACTTGTTGAAGAGCACCTTGTTTCCGGCGGCCACGGCCATTTCGGCGCGCTTGCCGTCGTCGCCCACTTTGCCGGGGCCCACGGCGATAATTTCACCCTTCATCGGCTTTTCCTTGGCCGAATCAGGAATGATAATCCCGCCCTTGGTCACTTCCTCGCCCTCGAGCCGCTTCACCAGAACACGATCATTCAATGGCTTCAGTTTCATTTTTTTCTCCTCCGAATTGGTTTAATTGTTAGCACTCGAAGACGGTGAGTGCTAACAAGGCGACTTATTCACGAGACTCCCAAGAAAAGCAAGCCCTGTTTGAAGCCAAAAATGGAGAAATTTTCATATAAGTAGCAATTTGATCTCAATAAGCAAATCATAAAAATCATATCGCCATAATTCGCATCTGAACTATGAATTACGCCATTATGAAAAAGATGTGGCAATATTTGCCGCGGACGCGTCTGGGCAGAGAAGGAGTTCTAGCGTATGGTTCGGCTCTTTCTGGCCGACTGTCTCAGTGGTTTTCCCAACCGCTCTGAACCCGCCATCTCAAATCTTGATCGGAGGACCGTCATGGATCGCAATCCCGTCGTGGCCGGTCGGTTTTATCCCGGCACGAAACAAGCCTGGGAGGCTGAAGTCCGAAGCCATCTTCCTCTTGCATCCTCGCCGAGCAAGGCCCTTCTGGCCATGTTGCCTCACGCCGGATATGCGTACTCCGGGGCCGTGGCCGGCAAGACCCTGTCAGAAGTGATTCCGACGGAAACCGTGCTCCTGCTGGGCCCGAACCATACCGGACTCGGACGCCCCCTGGCCCTGTGGCCCGACGGTCGCTGGTTGTTGCCCGGCGCGCACCTGGACGTGGACGGAAGGCTGGCCGGACACATCCTGGAGGCCGCCCCGGCGATTCAAGCCGACCACCAGGCCCATCTTCAGGAACACTCCCTGGAGGTCCTGCTGCCCTTTCTCTGGGCCGTCCAACCCCAATCGAAGATCGTCCCTCTGGCCGTGGTCGAGCCGCGTTTGGAAGTGCTGCTGGACACGGCCCAGAAACTGGCCGAGGTGCTCGCAAAGTGGCCCAAACCAGTACTGATTCTCGTCAGCTCGGACATGAGCCATTTCGTTTCCGCCCAGCGAGCCAAAGAACTGGACGGCTTGGCCCTGCAATCCGCCCTGGAGCGCGACCCGGAGAAGCTCTACGCCACGGTGCGCGATCAGCGGATATCCATGTGCGGGATGCTGCCCATGACTTTGGGGCTGGCCACGGCCAACGCACTTGGAGCGACCCAAGCCCGCCTGATCGCCTACTCCACCTCCGGCGACGTGACCGGGGATTTTTCCCAAGTGGTCGGCTATGCAGGGGTGGTGGTGGAGTAAGTCAGTGGTGCGGCTGCCGGGCTGATCCGGGCTTGCCCTCTCTTCCAGTCCGATCGTTTGTGGTGTACACGCCATGCCCATGGCTGTGCCGATTCTCGTCTCCTTCACCGGCCTGACCAAGGCCTTCACCGCTCACCCGCTGTTCACCGGCATTTCCCTCGGCCTGTTCGAAGGCGAACGCACGGGGTTGATCGGCCCCAACGGCTCCGGAAAATCCACCCTACTCAAAATCGTCGCTGGGCTGGAAGAGCCGGACCAGGGAGAGGTGCATCGGCGCAAGGACGTGCGCGTGGTCTATCTCGCCCAGGAAGAGCGCTTCACCCCGGGTAGCACGGTGGAGCAGGTTCTACTGGATGCCCTGGCCGAAAAATCGCCTGGTGAATGGTCTGGTGAATCGTCCAGAGGGTCCGTCGAGAGACAACCTGAATGTCTCCCCGAAAGCCATTCGACCCCGGAAACCTTTCAGCGCGTCTGGGAGATCTCCAGCCGTTTGCATCTGCCTGACGGTCCCACCCCGGTGGAAACCCTGTCAGGCGGCTGGCGCAAACGCCTGGCCCTGGCCCGGGCCCTGATCCAGGAACCGGACCTGCTCCTGCTGGACGAACCCACCAACCATCTGGACTTGGAAGGCATCCTCTGGCTGGAAAAACTCTTGCTTCAGGTCCATTTCGCCTTTGTTCTGGTCAGTCACGACCGGGTCTTTCTAGAAACCGTCACCAACCGAATCGTGGAGCTGAACCGCGTCTACCCCGAAGGATTTCTCCGGGTGGAGGGCAACTACAGTACGTTTCTCGACAAGCGAGAGGCTCTCGTCGCAGCCCAGGAGGCCCAGGAACAGGTTTTGGCCAACAAGGTTCGCCGGGAGATCGAATGGCTGCGCCGCGGGCCCAAGGCGCGAACCACCAAGGCCCGCGCGCGCATCGACGAGGCCCATCGTCTCCAGGACGAGTTGGCCGAGGTCAGCGCCCGCAACGCCCTGAAGCAGACCGCGGACATCACCTTCGACGCCACGGGCCGCAAGACCAAGCGATTACTGGAAGCCCGCGGTCTGGGCCTGACCTTGGGCGAACGGCCCTTGTTCGCCGACCTGGACATCCTGCTCTCCCCTGGAACCCGCCTGGGAATCATGGGACCCAACGGCGCGGGCAAAAGCAGCCTGATGCAACTGCTGCACGGCTCGCTCCAGCCGGACCAGGGCACCCTGCGTCGGGCCGACGGTCTGCGGGTGGTCTACTTCGACCAGAAGCGCGAACAGCTCGACCCCGAAACCACCCTGCGCCAGGCCCTGGCTCCCACCGGGGACACGGTGGTCTTCCAGGACCGCGCCCTGCACGTGGTCACCTGGGCCAAGCGCTTTCTGTTCCGGCCGGACCAACTCGGGCTTCCGGTGTCCTTGCTCTCCGGCGGGGAGCGGGCCAGAGTGCTCATCGCCCGGCTGATGCGCACCCCCGCGGACGTTCTGCTTCTGGACGAGCCCACCAACGACATCGACATTCCGACCCTGGAAGTGCTCGAAGAAGGGCTGCGGGATTTTCCCGGGGCCATCGTGCTGATCACCCACGACCGCTATTTATTGGATACACTCTGCGACAAGCTGCTGATCCTGGAGCCGGGCGCGAACGGACACGGCCGAGCGCGTTATTTTTCAGATTACGCCCAATGGCTGACGGCTCGTTCATCCCCTGACGTCTCCGCCGGGTCCGACGACACCCCCCCAGCGACCAAGCCGAACGCCCCCAAAACCCGGCGCCCCACCAAGCTGTCCTACGGCGAACAGCGGGAGATGGACGGCATGGCGGAACGGATTCGGGAAGCCGAGGCCCTGGAGCAGGGACTGCGCCAAGCCCTGGAAGCTCCAGAAAACGCCTCCAAAGCCGAAGTTCTGGCCGATCTGGCTTCCCGGCTGGACCAGGCCGAGGCCGACCTGCTCGGCCTTTATGAACGCCTTGACGAACTGGAAACCAAACAACGGGAATATGAACATGCCCCGACGTGACCAACTCGCAGTACCGCTGTACCGAGCCGTGCTGATCGCCATCGCGACGGCGCTGGCCCTGGCCCTGCTCCCTGGTCTCGGCCTGAGCACCGCCCAGGCCGCCCAGCCCCAGCGCTTCACCCCCTCGTCCTCCTCCGCTGCGGCCGCCTATCTGCTCATGGACGCGGACAGCGGGCAACTCCTGGTGGCTCACGACATCGACGCATCGCGAGAACCGGCCAGCCTGACGAAAATGATGACCGTCTACGTCGCCGGACAAAAGCTGCTTGAAGGGACCATTTTCATGACCGACGAGGTCCGGGTGAGCCAAAGAGCGTGGCGGATGACCGGCTCACGGATGTTCCTGGACCTGAACTCCACCGTGTCCGTGGCCGCCCTGCTGCACGGGATCATCGTCCAATCCGGCAACGACGCCAGCGTGGCCCTGGCCGAACATATCGCAGGCAATGAGGCGGAATTCGTCCACATGATGAACCGTACCGCTTGGGACCTGGGCATGACCCGGACCAACTTCGCCAACCCCACCGGCCTGCCGGCTCCCGGGGTTCAGACCACGGCCCGGGACATGGCCACCCTGTCCCTGGCCCTGCTGCGCGACCACCCCTACCTGTACAGCCTGCATTCCATCCGACACTTCGAGTATAACAACATCAACCAGACCAACCGGAACCGCCTGCTCCACCGGGACCCCACCGTGGACGGCATCAAGACCGGCTACACCCGGGCAGCGGGTTATTGCCAGACCACCTCGGCGGTGCGCGATGAAATGCGCCTCATCGCGGTGGTGCTGGGCGCGGGCTCCGTGGCCGCCCGCACCCGGCTGAACCAGGAGCTGCTGGATTACGGCTTCAGCAACTATGAAACCCATCGGCTGCATTTTCGCGGAGAGCCCCTGGGCGCGATCAAAGTTTGGAAGGCGCGTCAGAACGAGTTGGCCTACGGCTTGAACTCGGATATCGTGGTGACCATTCCCAGGGGACGACTTCCGGATCTGGATCAACGCGTCTCTCTTTCCCTGACCGAACCGGTCATCGGCCCGCTGCTCCGAGGCCAAAAGGTCGGGGCGCTGGAGATCTCCCTGGACGGCCAAATTTTGGCCAGGGAGGACGTGTTTACCATGAACGAGGCGGCCCCGGCCGGTTTCTTCAGCCAAGTCGTAGACTCCGTCCGCCTGCTTTTGCTACGCTCGAATCTGCTCTGACCACTTGACCAACCCGATCCATGGACCAGGACCACGCCTCTCATCTCCAAGTCGCCTTGGGCGAAGCCCACCGGGAAATCGCCCGTCTTCGCGAACAACTGCAAGACGACCGGCGCGAGTTGGAAACGTTGCGTGAAGCGAGGGACAACCTGCGCGCCCTGTTTCACCAGAGCCCCGACGCCATACTGATCTGTTCCTCGGCCGACCGCATCATCGACCTGAACAACAGGGCCGCGGATCTGTTCGGCGTCCCCCGCCTGGACCTTATGGCCTTGAGTCCACGCCAGGACCTGCTTCGCCCCCGCGGCCCGCTGGACAAGTTCGAGGACATCCGGGCCAAACTCCCGGACGGGGACGTCCTGAACTTCAACTGGGTGGCCAGGCGCCCTGGAGACGGCAAGCTGTTTCCAGTGGAAATCTCCCTCGCCAAGACCATCTGGAGCCACCAAGACTCCATGCTGGTCTGCCTGCGGGACATCACCCAGAACCGCCGGATCAAGAATCTGCTCCGTCGGCGCCGCAAACTGCTGGCCGTGATCCTGGACGGCACTCCCATCGCCACCTTCGTGATCGACACGGAACATCGGGTGATTTTCTGGAACAAGGCCTGCGAAATCCTGACCGGCGTATCCAGGAGCCAATGTCTGGGCAAACCGGTGGACTCTCGTATTTTCTACCCCGAGCCGTCCAGGCCGGTTCTGGCCGATCTGGTCCTGACCATGGACCGTCCAAAAATCGGCGCCCTCTATCGGGACAAAAATCTTGCTTCCAGCGCCTTCATCCCGGAAGCCTTCGAGGCCTCGGACCGGCTGACGATCCAGGGCGCATCGCGTTCCATGTACTTTCTGGCCGCCCGGTGCCGGGACGAACGTGGTGAAATCGTCGGGGCCATCGAGACCATCCAGGACATCACCGAACGGACCCAGGCCGAAGCCGAACTCCGGGCCAGCAAGCGTCTGCTCACGGAAATCACCGCGAACATCCCCGGGGTGGTCTATCAGTACCAGGCTTCCGGCAAGGACCAGGGGAGCTTCACGTTCATCAGCGAGGGTATCTGGAATTTGTTCGGCCTGCCCGCGGAAAGCACGTTGCGGGATCCGGAACTGTTTTTCGAACGCGTGCACCCCGCAGTTCGGGAGCGCTTTTCCACATCCTTGACATTCTCCGACCCCCCCGGCCCGGTGGAATTCGAGTTCTCCATGCGTCGAGACGAGGGCGAGGTGCGCTGGTTCAAGAACAGCTCCCTAGCGACCAGAAAACCGGACATGAGGGTGGTCTGGAACGGGATGCTCACGGACATCACGGAAATCAAGCGCGTCGAGTCTTTGCGGGCCGACGTGGAGCGGATGGTCCGCCACGACCTTAAGTCGCCCCTGACCGGGATCGGCGGACTGGCCAAAGTGTTACTGCGCGGCGAACTCCCCGACCGTCAGCGGGAAATCGCGTCCACCATCTACCAGAGTGCCATGAAGCTTTTGCACATGCTCGGCCACTCCATGGCTCTGTTCAAGATGGAGGAAGGCGCTTACGAACTCCAACCGGAACCCTTCGACCTGATCCGGATGCTGCGTGGCCTGCACGAAGAGTTTTTGCCGTCGGCCACCACCAAGTCCCTGGATTTTGCCTACCTGCTGGACGGCCGCCCCCTATCCTGGGACGATGAATATACCCTTTCCGGAGAGGCGATTCTGCTCGAATCCCTGTTCGCCAATCTAATCCAGAACGCCGTGGACGCCGCTCCGGAAAGCACCCGGATCACCATTGCCGTCCGTTCTCCGAAAAGCAGCTCAAAGCTTCGTCAAGATGAGCGCCAGCAGGCGCATCCGGGTTCTCTGCATGAAATCGACATCCACAACTTCGGCACCATCCCCGAAGACATCCGCGACCGTTTTTTCGACCGCTACGTGACCTACGGCAAGGAGCACGGCACCGGTATCGGAACCTACAGCGCCATGCTCATCGCCAAGATCCACGGGGGAACCATCCGCTTCACCACCTCCGAAGCCCAAGGCACCCACCTGATCGTCTCCCTGCCCCGGCAATATCCCGCCTGACGTCCTTTGGTTCACGACGGACGCACCGGTCTATGTCCGTTCACGTTTCCTGTCGCGGCTCCTGAAGCCTGACAGCAGGCGTTTCCATGGCCACGTAGGGTTGCAGCAGCAGGTCGACCTGGGTGCCCTTGCCCGGCTGGCTGCTCAGGCGCAGGTCGCCCCCCAGGTCGCTGATGATCTTCTTGGTCATGGCCAGTCCCAGGCCGGCTCCGGACCCGGTTTGCTTGGTGGTGAAGAAGGGGTTGAAGATCTTGTCCTGGATATCCAACGGAATGCCGTGACCGGTATCCTCAATGCTGATCAGGACCTGGCGGCGCTCCATGGCCGTGGTCACCGTGAGCCGCCCGCCATCGGGCATAGCCTCATGGGCGTTCTTAATCAGATTGATCAAACACTGTTTGAGCAGTTCGGCGTCGGCCCGGATATTGGGCACCTCCCCTCCGAGCCGGACGTCCAGGATCACGCCACGTTCCTGGCTGCCGATCCCGAGTACCTGCACGGTTTCGGCGACGATCAGATTGGCGTCCACTTCCGCCAGCTCCGAGGATGTGGGCCGGGCGAAGTTGATGATGCTCTTTAAAATCCTGTCCAGACGCTTGGACTCTTCCAAGATGATGCGCACCTTTTCCCGGCTGTTCTCGGTCAGTTCCTGGGAGCGCAGCAGAGAATTGGCGAATCCGCCGATGGAGAACAACGGGTTGCGGATTTCATGGGCGATGTACATGGACAACTCGCCGATGGCGGCCAGCTTCTCGGCCTGCTGCAAGCGCTTCTCCATTTCCGTGCGCAACGTGACGTCCCGACGTACTTCGATTATCCGATGCACCCGTCGGGCATCGTCAAACACCGGGTAGGCGGTCACCTGGTAGTAATGGACCCGGCCCTGCTCATCCATCCAGGTTTGCAGCGCCTCCTGTTCCCGCTGGTTCGCAAGAGTCGCAAGCACCGGCCAGTCCCGACGCGCCGGGCCGCAGGCCGCCTGGCCCGGTCCGGCGGGGACCGTGTTGCTGGATTGATGCAGCAACGCCTGCTTGTCCACGCCGTGCCGTTCGCAAACCTGCCTGTTCACGTCCAGAATACGGCCCTGATCGTCCAGAAAGAAAATCTCGTCCGGCAGTTCGTCGATGATGGTGCTCAGCAGGCTCCGGCTGCCGCGCAGGTCGGCCTGGCACTGGCCGGACACCTCGCTCATCACCAGCATGCAACACAGAAAGACCGTGCAAGCGCGATCCAGCAAGGCCACTGAGGACGGCAAGATCTGGCGCAGGGTCTGCACGGTTTCCGGGCTGCCCGTCAGATCCACCACCAGATTGATGTCCGGGTGGGCCGCCACCATGGCCTCCGTGTCCGTAAACCAGTGGATGCCCCGTTCCGTCAATTCCTGCTCCCGCGCCGCCGGAGTCTGGCCGGAGCAGGCCGCGAGGCGCATGCTGGGGAGCTGCGTTTCGCGCGCCGAGCGGTCCAGCAGTTCCAGGATCGCGGCAAATATCGACGAGAGGGCCGCGTCGTCTCGCGAAACCGACCCAGCCTCCGGGCAGACCAGTCCGACCAGAAAGTCTCCTTGGGCCGCCTCCAGGACGTGAACGGCTTCATTGTAACCTGCTGAAAGATGCATATGTTCCTCGTGGGGTTGACGGGCCATGAGTTCCGTGCCAAGCGCTGGACGCAATTTCCGGAAGTCCTCAAACCGCGAGCAACGGAACCGAATGCCAAGCCATACCCTCAATCCCATTCCGACTTCAAGCGACCCCGCGGACTTCGCCGGGCCGAGCGTCTGGTGCGTCAGCCTGGGCTGTCCCAAAAACCGCGTGGATACGGAGCGCATGCTCGGAGCACTCGGCCCCGGGCGGGTAGTGCACGACATCCACCAAGCCCGAATCGTGCTGATCAACACCTGCGGCTTCATCGCCCCGGCGGTGGAGGAGTCCACCCGCGTGATCCTGGAAACCGCGCAAGATATCGCCGACCTCCACCCCCGTCCCCTGTTGGTGGTCGCGGGATGTCTGGTTTCCAGGTTCGGCGCGGAACTGCGCGAAGCCATCCCTGAGGTGGACCTCTGGCTGAACGTGGCCGAGGAAGACCAGTTGGCTCCACGGCTGGCCGAACTCAACCTCGCTCTCCCTCAGGCAGCGTCGCCTGGCCGGGTCGTCAGCACCAAGCCGGTCTACGCATACCTGAAGATCGGCGAAGGCTGCGACCATCGCTGCCGCTTCTGCACCATCCCCACCATCCGCGGCCCCTTGAAAAGCACGCCGCCGGACCTGATCGTGGCCGAGGCCCAAGCGCTTCTGGGGCAGGGCGTCCGGGAACTGATTCTGGTGGCCCAGGATCTGACGTCCTACGGCCGGGACCTGGGCTCGCGAAACGCCCTGGAATCCCTGATCGCGCGGCTGGCCGGACTGCCCGGGCTGGACTGGCTGCGGCTGATGTATCTCTATCCCGTCGGCTTGACGCCGCGCCTGCTGCGTTTTCTGGCCGAACTCGGACCGCCCCTGCTGCCCTATTTCGACATCCCCTTGCAGCACGCCCACCCGGACATCCTCCGGGCCATGGGCCGCCCCTTCACCGGAGATCCCCGCCAAGTGGTGGACCGGGTCCGGGAGCATTTTCCGGAAGCGGCCCTGCGCACCAGCCTGATCGTCGGCTACCCCGGCGAACGGCCCCACCATTTTCAAAAGCTCTTCGATTTCGTCGCCGAAACCCGCTTTCACCACCTCGGAGTCTTTGCCTTCTGCCCGGAACCGGGGACCAAGGCCGCGACCCTGCCCGACCAGGTCGGCGCCAAGACCAAGGCCCGGCGCCGCGAAGGGCTGATGAAGCTGCAAGCCGAAATCAGCGCCGAAATCCTCGCGCAATACCAGGACCGGGAAATGGACGTGTTCGTGGAGCGCCCCAGCCCGGAGTGGCCGGGACTTCATGAAGGCCGGGTCTGGTTCCAGGCCCCGGAAGTGGACGGCATCACCTACGTCAGCGGAGAAAACATCCGCCCCGGCGAACTGGTCCGTGCTGAAATCACGGATACCAAGACCTATGATTTGGCGGCTCTGGTTTGATGAGAAAGGCGTTCAATCCCGCGCCCTGGGAAAAAACAGGCCGACCCGGGTTCCGTTGCCCGGTGAAGTCGTGATCTTCAGATCGCCGCCGTGCAGGGTCATCACCCGCTGCGCGACAGCCAATCCCATTCCGGCCCCCACCGCCTTGGTGGTGAAGAACGGGTCGCGGACAAAGGAGAGATCCTGCTCGGGGATACCCCGTCCGGCGTCGGTGACGCGCACCTCGATCATGTCCGCGGTTTCCCGGGCCTCGATGATCACGTTTCCATCCCCCGGACTCATCCCGTCAGAGGCTTCAAAGGCGTTCTCCACCACGGCGTCCAGGGCCAAAGCCGCCAGCCCCGGGTCCGCGAAAATCGCCCAATCCGGAGAAGGCGACCTGGCGATTTGAAGCACTCGTCCCGGATGCGCGGCGTTATTGCCGACTCTCCGGACCGTCTCGCGCAGCAGGTCTTGTACGCCAAGACGTTGGAATGTTCCCGGCGTGATGGAAACGTACTCCCGGACGGCGGCGGCCATCCGCTCCAGACGCTGGGCCGACTCCATCACGCTTCGCAGATACTCCGCCACCTTTTCCGGCTTGTCCGTGTGCTTCGCGGCGAGCCCCGCGAACCCGCCGATGGTCATGATCGGGTTGCGGATTTGGTGGGCAATGGACAGGGCCAGGTTGTTCAGGCTGTCGGCCCGCTGCTGCTCGGCGAGACGCTTCTCTTCCAGAGCGGCCTTTTCCCGCTGGTGCATCTGGCGAAACTCGGTCATGTCCTCAACCAGGACGACCAATCTCCAGTCGTCCCCGCCAAAACGCAGGAACGAAGAGGTGATCTTCAAGAAAAACCTTTGTCCGTCCGGCCTCGCGTACCAGACCTCCCGGCTCTGCCGAACCCGTCCCTCCTGAATCACGTCCAGGATCGCGTCGTTGAAATCGTTGTTCTCGGGATGGTCGATGAACAAAACGCTCCAGCCCTGCTCCAGCAGCGTGTCCCTGGAAAATCCGAGAATAGCGGCCAGAAGAGCGTTGACCTGAAAAACCCGTCCTTCCTTACCCACGATCATCAAACCGGCGGGCATGCTTTCCAGGACGTTTTCGACAACGCTCTCCCGGATCAACGCATTCGGATCGTTGTCCGAGACGACGCACTGCTTGCCGGATTCTTGCCAGACCTCGGAGGGAGACGTTTTCGGCTCCAAAAGGGATTTTCGAGAAGGAGGGGGCATCGGGTATTTCTCCATTCGACTCGCCCTAAGACCGGCGACTTGGGGTAAGCCCGTCAAAAGCCGCGATAAAGGTCGAAGTCGACCCTATATCGCAACCTCGGCGTTTGCCAAGACAATGCTTGGGGAACGTTAGATGAAGCATCCTCGAGCCTTCTTTGCGGAGCAGCGTCTTCATCAAAATTCCCGGGGCCATATGACGTTTCGAAAAACGACGTCTTGCCGCCCGCTTGCCCTCCAATCCCGCACGGTGTAGACAATTCCGGTTTTTGCCGTGCTCCGTAAACCGTTGCCGGCTGTATCCCTCTTTCCAGAACCAAATCGAATGCATCAAGAATCATCTTCCCCGTCATCTCCCCCTGTCGAAGCGGCCGAAACGGATCAACAGGCCCAAGCCCTTGAACTTCCGTCCTGCGTGAAACATGTCCGGGTGGACGAGAGGAACGTGTATCTCGTGGGCACGGCCCATGTTTCCAAGCAGAGCGTGGAGGACGTCCGGACCACGGTGGAAATGGTCCATCCGGACACCATCTGCGTGGAACTCTGCCCGTCCCGGCATCGGGCCCTGATAGACCGGGAAGGCTGGCGCAAGATGGACATCATGCGGGTGATCCGGGAACGTAAGACCCCGTTTCTGCTGGCCCAACTGATCCTTTCCTCGTTCTATCGCAAGCTGGGCGATCAACTGGGCATCCAACCCGGGGCGGACATGGCCGAGGGCGTGCGCCTGGCCAAGGAGACCGGCGCCCATCTGGTCCTGGCGGACCGGGAGGTGGAGATCACCCTGAAACGGACCTGGCGGCATCTTGGCTTTATTGAAAAGTTCAAAATGGTCGGGCAGCTGCTGATGGGCCTGATCTTTGCGGGCAAAATCGACGACAGCGTTGTCGAATCTCTGAAGCAGAAGGACCAGATGGAAATCCTGATGGACGCCTTCGCGGACGAATTCCCACAGGTCAAGCGGCGGCTCATCGACGAGCGAGACCTGTTCCTGGCCCAGAAGATCCGCGAGGCCCCAGGCCAAACCGTGGTCGCCGTGGTCGGGGCCGGGCACATGGCCGGTATCGAAGCGCACATCCACCAGGACACGGAACTAGCGCCTCTGACGGTTCTTCCGCCCAAGTCCAGTGTCGGCTCATTCCTGAAATGGGCCATCCCCATCGCCATCGTGGTCCTGATCGCCTGGGGCTTCCTCAAGGAAGGCCAGGCCCACGCCATGGAGTCGGCCATCATTTGGGTCGCCCTGAACAGCGTCCTGGCCGGCCTTGGCGCTGTGCTGGCCTGGGCCCATCCGTTGACCGTGCTCACGGCCATGGTCGCCTCGCCGTTCACCAGCCTGAACCCGATGATTGCCGCCGGGTTCGTGGCCGGATTCGTCCAGGCCGTAATCCGCCGACCCACCGTGGCGGACCTGGAAGACCTGCCCCAGGCCATCACCTCACTGAAAGGCTTCTGGACCAACCCCTTGTGCCGGATTCTGCTGGTGGTCGCCCTGGTCAACCTGGGCAGCTCCCTGGCGGCCTTCATCTCCGGCGGCTGGATCGCGGCCCGGACGTTTTGATCAAAGGTCGCCACCCAGGCGACCTTTCTACTATTTCGCTCCCTTCCAACCCGGCACGTATCCAGTCCGGTCCCGGACAATCATATCCCCCCACAGACATCCGCTGAACCCTTTCCCGAGGGGGTTCAAGAAGCCATTATTTCCTGCTACGTCATTTCTTACATCAAACGTCTGGCCGCTCACATTGCGCGGTACCGCCCGCAACCATGTCAACGCACGGAGGTTTCATGAAGATCAGCGCGGAGAAACAGAAGGAAATGCTCTGGACCATGCTTCTGTCCCGTCACTTTGAGGACGAACTGACGGAGCTATGCAAGATCGAGGGCAAGATTCCGGGGATGATGATCCTCAGCACCGGCCAGGAGGCCGTGGGCTCCGGGGCCTGCGCGGCCCTGGAACCGGAGGACGTGATCATCACCAACCACCGCAGCCACAATCACCTCCTGGCCAAGGGGGCCGACCCCAACACCCTGATGGCCGAAATCTACTGCAAGCGCACCGGCTGCAACAAGGGCAAGAGCGGCACGCTGCATCTGGCCGTGCCCGAGGTCAACGCGCCCTGCACCTCCACCGTGGTCGGGGCCGGGCCGCCCATTGCCGTGGGTCGGGCCTTTGCCCAGCAGTACAAGGGCGAGCAGCGGGTCACGGTCTGCTTTTTCGGCGACGGCGCGGCTGCCGAGGGCTCGGTGCACGAGGCCATGAACCTGGCCGCGCTGTGGCGGCTGCCGGTGATCTTCATCTGCGAGAACAACGTCTACGCCGGGGCCCAGCGCTATGAAGAGCACGCCCCGAACCCGAGCATGGCCGACCGGGCCTCGGCCTACGCCATGCCCGGCGAGGCGGTGGACGGCAACGACGCCCTGGCCGTGTACCAGGCCGTGCGGGAGGCCAGGGAGCGTGCATTGGCCGGGGAGGGGCCGAGCCTCATCGAGTGCAGGACCTACCGCTGCCGGGGCCATGGAGAAGCTGATCCCCAGCACTACCAGCCCAAGGAAGAGATCCGCGCCTGGAAGGAAAAATGCCCTATCCCCCGCCTGCGGGACGACCTCCTGGCCCAAGGGCTGATCACCGCCGCGGACGTTCAGGCAATGGACGACCGGGCCGAGGCTCTCGTGAAGGAAGCGGTCCGTTTTGCCGAGGACAGTCCGTACCCCAGCCCGGAGGAGGCGCTGGAGGATGTGTTCGCGTAACAGTCCGTTGACATGAAATCCGAAGAAATTTTTGCCACAAGGAAGGACGCCATGCAAAAATTAGGAATGGGACAAGCCGTGAACCAAGCCCTGCGGGAGGAAATGCACCGCGACCCCAACGTGTTCATCGCCGGGGAAGGCGTGGGCGTGAGCATTCACTTGAACCCCATGTTTCCCACCCACGGCCTGTTGGAAGAATTCGGACCGGGGCGGGTCAAGGACACCCCGGTTTCCGAAGCGGCCATTGCCGGGCTGGCCGTGGGCGCGGCCGAGGCCGGACTGCGCCCGGTGGTGGAGATCATGTTCAACCCCTTTTTCACCCTGGCCTCGGACATGATCGTCAACCACGCGGCCAAGCTGCGCTATCTGTCCGGCGGCAAATCTACTTTTCCCCTTGTGGTGCGCATGAAATCCGGCGCGGGATTCGGGGCCGGATGCCAGCATTCGCACAATCTTGAAGCCTGGGCGGCCCATTGCCCCGGCCTGAAGGTGGTCATGCCGGCCACGGCGGCGGACGCCAAGGGCCTGCTCAAGTCGGCGATCCGGGATGACAACCCGGTGATTTTCATCGAGCATATGGGTCTGTATTTCGCGCCCATGCCCGTGCCGGAAAACGACTATCTCACTCCCATCGGCCAGGCCGAGGTCAAGCGGCCGGGCACGGACGTGACCGTGGTCACCTGGTCCGGGATGCTCGGCGTGGCCATGGCTGCCGCGGAAAAGCTGGCCCAGGAAGGCGTCAGCGTGGAGATCGTGGATCTGCGCACCCTGGTCCCCCTGGACAAGGAGACCATCCTTACTTCCGTGGCCAAGACCGGTCGGCTGGTGGTCCTGCACGAGGCCACCCGCACCGGAGGCTTCGGCGGGGAGATCGCCGCCGTGGTCATGGAGGAGGGCTTCAACCTGCTCAAGGCCCCCCTGCGCCGGGTCACCGGCCCGGACATCCCGGTCCCGGCCAGCCCGCCGCTGGAGCGGTTCTACATTCCAGACGACGAACAACTGATCACGGCCATCAAGGAGATTCTGTAGCCGGTTTCCAGCCCCCCAAGCCCCCCAACCAACGGGAGGAACCATGCGCATCAACAGACGGACCTTTCTGCACTACTCGACCCTGGTCGCCTCGTCCCTGGCCCTGAGCGGCCTACCCCTCTACGCCTACAACCCCCAGGCCGGGGCCGGACCCCGGGACGGGGTACGTCGCAGCTATTGCGGGTTGTGTCATCCGCGCTGCGGCACGCTGCTGCACATGAAGGACGGCAAGGTCTTCGAAGTCAGCGGGGACCCGGACCATCCGGTGACCCGGGGGCTGATCTGCGAGCGGGGCCTGCTCATGCCGGAGCATATCCATCACCCGGACCGGATCAATTACCCGCTGAAGCGGGTCGGAGCCCGGGGCGAGGGCAAATGGGAGCGGATTTCCTGGGATCAGGCCCTGGACGAGGTGGCCGCCAAGCTGAGTCGGCTGCGGGAGGCCCACGGGCCGGAAACCCTGGGCTTCACCCACGGCACCAGCCGGACCCATCACTGGGACTGCCGCCGGTTCTACAACCTCTTCGGCTCCCCCAACGTCTGCGGGGCGAACAACATCTGCATGTGCCCGTCCTACGCCACGGAGTTCGCCACCTACGGCGGCATGGCCCGGGGCAACGCCCGGCAGGCCAAGTGCCTGGTGGTCTGGGGCAAGGCCTCGGCCAATTCCTCGCCCATCCAGGCCTGGCCGGCCACCCAGCAGGCCAAGCGCAACGGGGCGACGATCATCGTGGTCGATCCCCGGGAGATCGAGGAAGTGGCCCTGGCGGACATGTGGCTGCAGATCCGGCCGGGCACGGACCTGGCCCTGATGCTGGGCTGGATTCGGCTGATCATCGAGGAGGAATTGTACGACGCGGACTTCGTGGCCCAGTGGACCGTGGGTTTTGAAGAACTGCGGGACGCGGTGCGGGAGTACACTCCGGAAAAGGTCAGCGAAATCACTTGGCTGCCAGTGGACAAGATTACCGCCGCGGCCCGGATCTACGCCACGTCCAAGCCGGCCCAACTGCCCTATGCCTACGGCCTGGACAAGCAGGGGATCAATTCCACCCAGTGCGCCCGGGCTCGGGCCATTTTGCGGGGCGTCACCGGCAACCTGGAAATTCCGGGCGGGGAAACCTTTGGGCAGACCCCGGAAGTGGCCCGTGTGCGCGGGGAGTTCGACCTGGTGGCCGCCGAGGCCATCGGGCCGGAGCAGCGGGCCAAGCAGCTCGGCGCGGACACGTACCCCTTTTTCGGCTTCCCCGGCTGGGAGCGCAACCTGGCCAACAACCAGAAGCTGCCCAGGGGCCAGGTCAACCCGCCATCCATGTACCGGACCTGCGTGGCCCACATCCGGGACGTGTTCCAGGCGGCCATCACCAAAAAGCCCTATCCGATCACGGCCATGCTCTCCGTGG
Source organism: Desulfonatronum sp. SC1 (assembly GCF_003046795.1). NCBI lineage: Bacteria > Pseudomonadati > Thermodesulfobacteriota > Desulfovibrionia > Desulfovibrionales > Desulfonatronaceae > Desulfonatronum > Desulfonatronum sp. SC1. The sequence continues at coordinate 44,214 of NZ_PZKN01000028.1, forward strand.
CCAGCAACCCGATGCTCTCCTTTCCGGACCCGAAAATGGTCTTCAACGCCCTGACCGCCCTGGATCTGTACGTGGTCATGGAATACTACATGACCCCCTCCGCGGCCCTGGCGGACTATGTCCTACCCTCGGCCACCACGGTGGAGCAGCCGGAGCTGTGGGTCACCGGCGGGTTCTGCATGGCCTGCCCTCCGGGCATCGAGCCGCTCTACGAACGCCGGGACACCTATCAGTTCTACCGGGGCCTGGGTCTGCGTCTGGGCCAGGAAAATGACTGGCCTTGGGAAAACCTGGAGCAGGCCTGCGATTTCCGTCTGGAGCCCACGGGCTTGACCTTCCAGGAACTGACCGCGCAATACGGCTTCTTCGGCACGCCGGAGTTCAAGCGCTACGAAACCTCGGGCTTCGGCACCCCTTCGGGCAAGGTGGAGCTGTATTCCAGCATCTTCGAGGAACTGGGCTGCGACCCCCTGCCCGCCTACAAGGAGCCCCTCTGGAGCCCGGCCGGGGATCCGGAGCTGGCCGAGCAGTTTCCGCTGGTCCTGATCACCGGCAGCCGGTTCATGCCCATGTACCATTCCGAGCAGCGCCAGATCGAGTCGGCAAGAAAGGTGAATCCGGACCCGCTGGTTCTGCTCCATCCGGAAACAGCCCAGGAGTTGGGCCTGGAGAACGATCAATGGGTGTCTGTGATCTCGCCCAAGGGCAAGATCCGGATGCGCCTGCGCACCTCCCCCCGGATCCACCCTAAAATGGCCGACGCCCAGCACGGCTGGTGGTTCCCGGAACGCAAACAAGAACTTCCGGAACTGTTCGGGGTCTACGAATCCAACGCCAACGTGCTCTGCCCGCTGGAACCGGAACATTGCAGCCCGGAAATCGGCTCCTGGCCGCATTCGGCGTTGCTGTGCAGGGTTGAGGCCGCGTGATGGATCCTGAAGGGTGAGGCGAAGCGAGCAGTTTGAGCGCTTCCGTGAAGAAGCCTCCTCCGCGGTCACTTTCTTCGACTGTCCTGGCAATCGCTCTTCTCCCTGGCCAAAATGAGTTGGAAAAGAAAAAGGGTTGCAAGCGTGATTGCTTGCAATCCTTTGATTTTAATTGGCGTCCCCAAGGGGATCTCGAACCCCTATTACCGGCGTGAAAGAGGGAATTCTCGCTCATACACTTTTATAAACACCCTCAAATACTTTGAAAATTTACTTTCACCTGGGTCATGGGGGGCACCTAGTTCACCTGGGGATGTGATCAATGATCCCCAAGGACTTGAACCGGTCCATCAATCGTTCATGGTGCGAACCCGGCCAGAAGACCCGGTTGCATTGCGGACATTCAAAGAAGGAATTGTAATATCGCCTGGTCAGAGGTTCAAGGCGGTCCAAGACTTGCTCCTTGGATCGGGCATGGAGCCCACGGTTGCAGTACACGCAACGGGTGAACGGGCGCAGACAGGTTTTCAGATCAAAGAGTTCAAGAATTTCCAGAAGTTGATCCCAAGGTTCTTGGAACCGGACAAGACGACCCCATATGATGCGGCTTCGCTTCAACAGGCGATGGTCCCGGCTCAACAGGATACGGCTTGTCCTATCTGAATCAGCCGCGATTTCGTCATCATCCTTCCCCTTGCAGTCCGCGGCATCCAGGCCGGCGACTCGCAGGAGCTTGGCCAATCGGTGAACATTTTCATCAACCAGGAAAGCCACCTGGAGAAGGGGCTTTGGTCGCAGCAAGGTGGGTTGGCGAACGTCCCAGGGTGTTTCAACGGGGAACGCGTCCATGATCCGCCCAGGTCTGAGTCGGGCGTGAAAATCGACGGGAATACCATCCAGGTGTATTCCACCAATCTCGGTATGCGGGGGACCGTGAGCTTCAATGATATCCTTGACCGAGGCGTTGCGGTCTGGATTGAACATCAGTCGCCCGCCGCGTTTGGAGGCTGGAAGCAAATCCTGGAGAGTGCCGTGAAATCTGATCTTGGCCGTGGTCATGGGACATTTTGCACGCTTTTCTAATCAAGTAGGAGGAAAACATGAAGAAAATTGCCCTGTTCGTCTTCAACGGAGATCCGATGTGTTTCATCCATGTCCTTTTGAATGCCTTGGATATGCAGGCCAAGGGGTATGAGCCGAAGGTGATCATCGAGGGAGCCGCGGTCAAGCTGATTCCCGAGTTGGTAAAAACTGACAATCCCTTGAACGGATTGTGGCAAAAGAACCTGGCTGCCGGTCTCATTGAAGGGGTTTGCAAAGCCTGCTCCACCAAGCTGGGAACTCTGGAGGCCGCCAAAGAACAAGGCTTGACACTCCTGGATGACATGTCCGGCCATCCCAGCATGGCCGGTTACCGTGACCAGGGTTTTGAAATCATCACCTTCTGAGCGGTACTGACTGATTCAGGTGGGCGCAATTTTTGGGATTCATGCCAATTCGTACCCCACACTACTCCAATGCTTTCTTGATTCCAAACGTTATTGAGGGTAGCAAGATCGCCTCATCGGCATGCCCAACCTCGCTTGGTTGATGCCTTCTCCGACCCTGGCCCAGGCAATCGACCCTCTCGCGATTGCACTCCGCCTTGGCCAGGGGGAGCCTGCTCCTCTGGAGGAACTGCGCAAGGAAATCATCGCAATCTGTGAAGAGATGCTCCGGTCCCTGGGACGAGCTGTTTGCTCATGCCGCACAGCAAAAGCCTGAACACCTCAATGACCTGGTACCGTACTGGGTGTATGACGAAGGCCTGGCCAGGATCGAACGACACATTTTCATGATCCCGTTTAGCAGGGAAATCGCGAAGCTGAAACAACTCAAAAAAGGTCTTGCCTTGTATCGCTTGGCCTTTGGACAACCGAGACAAGAGGATTTTATCGCATCGCTTGATGTAAAAGAAGATAATTATGATACAATAGTTTTGGAAAGCATGATCTCTTTGGCTCCGAGGAACTATGAAATCTTGGGTAAAGTCCAGGATGCATAATTAGATGAACAAGCATCATCTCAAGTTATTATCGTTACATTATCACAACAATCAATAGAAATGATTATCAGGTTTGTTTTTTTGCTATCTTTGCTTGCCGTTATCTTCTTCTGGAAATATCCAGAATACATACCGAATCAGCAGAGGACATTCCATAAACATCCTGCACTCTTTTCTGAAAAGCTGAATGCATCTGATATTATAAAGCTCACGAATGAATACAGAACATCATTGGGCCTCAGCCCACTTCGAGAAAATTTTCAGTTGACCCATGCCGCTGAATACAGAGCAAATGATATGATCAGCAACAGGTATTACGCTCACGTTAATCCAATTACCGGGGAAGGTCCCGGAGAAGCGATTAATGATGCAAATTACAGATACAGAACATATGCTGAAAATATTGCCATGGGAAACTGGCAATCCAATCGGCATATTGTTGACGGCTGGATAAACAGCCCTGGACATAGAGCAAATATCGTGAACCCGAATATCAGGGAAATCGGGGTCGCCATCGTCAAGGACACGACCACCCCACTTGGCCGTCCTTCCGCGTACTACGGCGTCCAGCTCTTTGCCAGCCCAATGCCTGATTGCTCGCGCCCCAGTGAAGCCGACAAAGCTTTGCTTCAAGAAATGCAAAGAAAAAATGATGATATTTGGAGAAGAGTCAATAACCAGAAAAGTGAAATTGAGCGACTGCAAGCGAGAATTCATCGCGAGAACAACAACACTATGAAAAACAGAATGGTCAATGATTTCAACAGACAAGTTAATTCATACAATAGCCTTGTAGCCGAAGCAAAAGGCATGCAAGACAGCCTAAAACTCGTTGTTCATTCCTACAACAATAAAATCAATAAATACAATGCCTGTATGCAGTCTGACAGTTTTGTTTCAAAATAGAATCTGTATGAGCCAATAAGCCGGTGGATTGAACAGCCTACTGCAAAACCCGATCCCCCCTCCCTACCATGCACCGCCGAATTATATTCCCATTGCCATTGGCCTCCTCGCCCTTGCGCTCCGGACTCGACGCCAACAGCTTCCAGGCATCTCTCTGACAGCCAAGAATCCTGGCAGTGCCAACGAAATTGGCGCAAACAGTTCGGCTTCAACCGGCTGGCGCTTTCTTCTAATACCTTGGATTCGTGCAATTTTATTCATGGCATGGATCGTGCTTAAAGAGATGCAAGACCATTACGGTCCAACCTCAACAGGAGAAATGATCATGAAGAAGCTTCTCGCGATTGCAATTATGGCGGTTCTGCTCTGTCTGTCCGGGCAGGTTATGGCCGAGACGATTACCGATGTATGTGTGGACAATAGAGATGGGGCCATAACGGACAAATGGAAAGACCTGATGTGGCAGATTGCGACGGCTGGTCCAATGAACTGGAATGACGCTATGATTTACGCCTCCGGACTTTCACTGGGTGGCCATTCGGATTGGCGGTTGCCAACCACTAATGAGTTAAAAAAGCTGTACAACTCGCCATGTAAAAGAATGATGGACGTTAAGCCAGGAGACTACTGGTCGTCCAATGGGTCTTCTGATCAAGCCTGGGCCGTGCACTTCCACGACGGTGTCGAGGGCCGCTACAATGCGAACAGCGGCTTTCACGTGCGGGCAGTGCGTTCGGCACAGTGATGGATGATTTGATTCTTCGGTGATTTGGCCCTTTGGGTGGATGGGGTTGTCGCTGGGGCAGCCTCATCTCATCGCGAATCAGGCCGTCTGTCCTTCGGGATGGGCGGCCTTTGCTTTTTCCTGGATCGTGGGCAACACAGGGGACGAGGTTTCAGATAGATTGAGCCCGTACCCACCACGGGCGGAGGGCATAAACAGGAACCGGGGCTGGACCTCCAAGCTTCATCTCCCAAGACTCCCCACATACCTCGCCCAAGTCGCCTCCCTGAATTTCTCTGGCATGTCGCCGTAAATCCAGCCGAACAGATTGCCCATATTGGCATGAGTCTTCACAACATGGACGGACCCGTAAAGCGTCCCAGCCCCGCATAAACGCCTTACGACGGCCTGGGTCCGGGGGCTTGCGCCGGTCCAGCCGGCCATCCCTCAAGACCCTGGCCGCGCCCTTGGGCAAGTCCACCGGATACAGGGCCGTCTGGATACCTTGCTCCCGACAATACCACTCCAGATCAGGATTTCCGAAAGCACAGACCGCCACACCCTGAGCTGACGTCGGGCTGAAGTCGCGCCTGAACAAAGCCACGCCTACCTGTACCTGACCGATCACCGTCCGGTTCAGCTTCCGCTTGGCCTCAAGGACATGGACATGCTGGCCCTGCACGGCGTCGGCACGGCTGTATGAGCCCTGGGCGCGGACACGGCTCTCACCGCCAGGGACCAGGAGGCCGTCAAGCCGCCGTGGTCCGCAGTTCTCGTCACCCTGGCCGACCTCGACCTCCAGGAACAGCAGGCCGGGATTGGACTCCAGGTAGAGGGCCAGGAGGCGGTCTTCGGGGGTTCTGGGTTTCCACATGGCGGTTGCTCCGGGTCAAAGTATGAGGGGCGCAGCGGGCTCCAGGCCAAGTGATCGAGAGGACAAGCCTGCGCTGGATCATTCCCCCCTCATTGCCCCACCTTCAGCACCCTGATATTCAAATCCAGCCGACAAGTCACACCACCCCAGCGGCCAGCAAACGGCATGGGGGAGTGTGATGCTTGTCAGAAGTGTTGGCAGTGCCAACAGAATTGGCGCAAACAGTACAACCTCAAATGGTTGGCACATTTCGTCAACACGTTGGAATCGTGCAATTTATTTCATGGCATGGAACGTGCTAAATGAGATGCAAGACCATTACGGTTCAACCTCTACAGGAGAAATGATCATGAAGAAGCTTCTCGCGATTGCAATTATGGCGGTTCTGCTCTGTCTGTCCGGGCAGGTTATGGCCGAGACGACTACCGATGTATGCGTGGACAACGGGGATGGAACAGTAACGGACAACGGAACCGGCCTGATGTGGCAGAAAGCAACGGCTGGTCCAATGAACTGGGATGCGGCCATGAGTTATACTTCCGGCCTTTCATTGGCTGGACATTCTGACTGGGCATTGGCTGATGCAAATACATTAGTCAGATTGTATTCTTCTGCATGCAAGTCAATGCTAGAAGGGGCAGCAGATTCTTTATATTGGTCATACACCTCTACTGGTTCCGAAGCATTGACAGTCACCTTCAACAACTCTGATACAATTTCTGTTGATAAATCCATCCGTCACCATGTTCGTGCCGCACGACAAAATAATGAGGGAAACACAAAATCGATATGCAGACCGTGGTGTACAGAATAAATAATTTGGAATGAAGCGTAAAAAAGCAGATAGCCAGTCAATTTATCTATTTATCTGTTAAAAAACCGCTTTGCATACGATACTTTTAATTCCAAAAAGCGAAAATTGCTATGAACAAAAATTTCATGAAGACATTTGGAACAATGGCAATTGCACTCACTTTCTGTCTGACAATGCTATTTATCTCTTCTACATCCCTTGCCCAGCAGTGCTTGGACAACGGGGACGGGACCGTGACGGACAAAGGTGCTGGCCTGATGTGGCAAAAGGCAACGGCTGGCCAAATGACCTGGGATGCTGCCATGAGTTATGCTTCCGGCCTATCCATGGGAGGACATTCGGATTGGAGGTTGCCAAACATAGATGAAATATTGGGACTGTACCATTCACCGTGTAAATCTATGATGGAATGTTAGCGCCTGCTTGAAAATGCATAAAATCGCCGGATTGAAAATGCTGAGAAAGAGAGGCCGCCGCCACCAGTGTTTTTTCTGATGGTCGGCGGCATGTTGAGTAGGGATGTTGTGCCTTATGCGTCGATTTGTCTTTTCATTCTGTAGCTTTTTCCTTCGATGAGCAGGACTGAGGCATGATGGAGGAGCCTGTCGAGCATGGCTGCGGTCAGGGTTGAATCGTTGTTGAAGACCTCGGGCCAGTGTTTGAAGGCCCTGTTTGTTGTGATGATGGTGGAATTCTGCTCGTAACGCATGCTGATGATCTGGAAGAGCAGGTCCGCTCCGCGCTTGTCGATGGGCAGGTATCCGAGTTCGTCGAGGATGAGCAGTGAAGGCGCGAGATATTTTTTGAGTTCGGCTTTGAGTTTGTTCGCAGCCTGTGCTGCGGAGAGGGAGTTGATAACGTCGATGGTCGAGGCAAAGAGGACGGCCTTTCCTCGCAGGCATGCGGCGTAGCCTACAGCCGTAGCGAGATGGGTTTTGCCGAGGCCGACGCCGCCGAGCACGATGACGTTGGCCTTGTCCTCCAGGAAGTTGAACCGGAAGAGGTTTTTGACGCGCGTCTGTTCGATTTTTTCCGGCCAACTCCAGTCGAACTGATCCAGGGTTTTGACCGTGGGGAACCTGGGCATTCTGATTCGGCGTTGAATGGATCGGTCGTGCCTTGCATCGGCTTCGGCCTGGACGAGGTAGGCGAGATAGGCTTGATGGTCCCAGCCGTCTTTGGCGGCCTTTTCTGCCGCCTGAATGAAGTGTTCGCGCATTTGGTCAAGCTTGAGCAGACGCAGGTTGTCGGCCAGGTTGTCGACGATTGGGGCTTTAGCTGCCATGTTTCTTCTCCTTTTGGGTGTAGAGGGAGAGGTCCGGGGCTTTGACCTCCAGGTCCAGCAGATCTTCGCCTCTGGTCAGGTGCAGTGCGCCGGGCTGGTGCAGGGATCTGGTTCGCTGCTCGATGATGTTGGCGACGTATTCGCAGGAAAAGGCCTTATACTCGAAGGCGTCGCGCATGGCCCTGGCCACGGGCTCGACTCCGTGAATTTCGCTTAATGCGACGATTTTTTTGGACGTGGTGCTTGGCGTTGAGCCGTCTGTCGCGCAGTTCGTCGAGATAGGTCTGGGCACAGGAATCCAGGCGCAAGAAGGCGGTGACTATTTTTTGGTCCCTGGCGGCCTTGCGCTGGGTCAGCAGTTCGCCGACGTGGTCCGGGTCTTCGTAATCCTGATGCTTGTCGTAGCTTCTGGAGTGACGGGCCACGAGCCGGTCTTCTTCGTAGAAGCACAGGCGGTCCGGGTAGGTCTTGAGGGTGAGCTTCATTCCGGCGAACCTTGATGGGACGGAGTACTTGTTGGCGTCCACGGCCACGCGAAACTGGGAAGAGACCCGTACGGGACTGACGATCCCGATGTCGTAGGGGTTTGCGGGCACGCCGGACAGCCTGGGCTGTTCTTCGGTCAGCATCTCCACGGGTTTGCGTTTGACCTCGCCGTGAACGCGCACGTTGGCGACCGTTGCGAGCCAGTGCCTGAGTTCCTGGTTGACGCCCCTGAAGTCGGGCAGGTTCAGACCAGCCAGGAAGCTGTTCTTGACATAGCCCACCGCGTTTTCCACCCGGCCCTTCTCATGGGGTTTTCGCACTCCGCAGGCCCGGATCTCAAAGCCGTAGTGGCGGGCGAAGTCGGCGTAGACGGGATTGAAGACCGGCTGTTGGCCGAAGCGATGGCTGATCACGGCGGACTTGAGGTTGTCGATCATGATCTTCCCCGGCACTCCGCCGAAGGCGTCAAAGGCGTTCTGGTGGCAGGCCAGGAAGTGCTCCATGGTTTGGGCCGTGGTGAATTCGGCGTAGATCATTCTGCTGTAGCACAAGACCATGACGAAGATGCTGAGTCTGCGCGTGGCCGAGCCGACCCGGATGGTCCCGCACGAGCCCCAGTCGCGCCGGGGGCAAAGTTGAGCTTGAGAAAGGCCTTGGTACGTTTGGGCCGGACCTTGCGGACGTAGTCCTTGAGGATGGAATATCCGCCGACGTACCCTTCGTTCTTGATCCGGTTCAGAATCTGGACCGCAGTATAGGGGTGGTCCTCAAGCATCCGCACGATGGCGTCCTTGTACGGATCGAGCTTGCGGACCTGTTGGCGGGAGCGCGTTGCCGATATCGCTTCTCCTCAAGCCATTTGGCCACGGTGCGCGGGTCCAGTTCGACTTCCTGACCGATCTGGGCTGGTGAAAGCCCTTTCTGCTCGTGATAGTGCCTGATCTTGGCGTAGAGTTCGTAGTCGATCATGGGTGCGCCTCCCGGAGCCTCTCGAGTATTTGCCTGACGTGGACGGAAGCCGCCGCGACGTCTCTCTCCGGATTGGTCGCTTCCTGTGCCGAACCATCCAGGGACAGCACTTGGTAGATCGGCTTGCGCCAAGCGATCAGATCCGCCCGAATCAGGTTCAACCGGGCCTGTGCCAAGGTCGCTCCGTCCATGCGCAGGCGCTGCATGAGCGTGGGGTCGGAATAATAGCTCAGACCCTCTGCGTCGGCCACGACGACCAGAAACAAGTACAAGGCCGCCGCCGCATGACTGCAGGCGTCGAGCCGCCGATCACGGACCAGCCTGTGATCCACCCAGCTGAACTGGCTGGGAACCTTGCGCAACCGGAGGGGATTTACCGGGTGTTTCGAATGCATGCTTACCTCCCTGTGGGTTGTTGAGAATATCCGAACCCAAAGTATGCATCCGGCGCACGGTCCCGGCGATGTCATCTTGTAACGCGCTTCCGGTCAGCCAAGCGATCATTCCAACGATGACGGGGTGTTGCATCCAGTCATCTTGTAACACCCTCGGAGGTGGAGGCGGAGAATCTGCTTGTTTTTGCGGATGGTTATCCGAGCAGTCATCTTGTAACACCTCTTTTTGGGGCTCAGGTGCAGGCATGGCGGCGGCTTTCTTTTTGCGCCTCCAGTCCAGAACCCTTTTTACTTGCTCCGGGCCGCGAAAATATTCCTGATTTTCAGGTTTGGACAACCAAGCCTTCTGACTGGCCGCCTTGCTCGCGGCTCGACATTCCGGGGTTTTGCAACAAAAGCGCTGTCTGGAACCGTTGCGGTAGCTGGGTGTGAACTCGATATCGCAGAATTCGCAGACGGATTTGTTCGTTCGCTTGCCGACCAAGGTCGCTCCCTCCTGGCTGGAAATGCATCAGGAGGAAGGATATGAATGCAAATGAAGAAGAGAGGAAGAAAAAGAAGAATTAGCTGAATAATATCAGGAGATTGTTTCTTTGGCTAGAAGAAGACAGGAAGAAGAGACAACATTTTCAAATCGCCGTCATTGAGACAGTTTCGGGATGGCGCTGAGAACGGCTCTCACCGCCAGGGACCAGGAGGCCGTCAAGCCGCCGTGGTCCGCAGTTCTCGTCACCCTGGCCGACCTCGACCTCCAGGAACAGCAGGCCGGGATTGGACTCCAGGTAGAGGGCCAGGAGGCGGTCTTCGGGGGTTCTGGGTTTCCACATGGCGGTTGCTCCGGGTCAAAGTATGAGGGGCGCAGCGGGCTCCAGGCCAAGTGATCGAGAGGACAAGCCTGCGCTGGATCATTCCCCCCTCATTGCCCCACCTTCAGCACCCTGATATTCAAATCCAGCCGACAAGTCACACCACCCCAGCGGCCAGCAAACGGCATGGGGGAGTGTGATGCTTGTCAGAAGTGTTGGCAGTGCCAACGGAATTGGCGCAAACAGTACAACCTCAAATGGTTGGCACATTTCGTCAACACGTTGGAATCGTGCAATTTATTTCATGGCATGGAACGTGCTAAATGAGATGCAAGACCATTACGGTTCAACCTCTACAGGAGAAATGATCATGAAGAAGCTTCTCGCGATTGCAATTATGGCGGTTCTGCTCTGTCTGTCCGGGCAGGTTATGGCCGAGACGACTACCGATGTATGCGTGGACAACGGGGATGGAACAGTAACGGACAACGGAACCGGCCTGATGTGGCAGAAAGCAACGGCTGGTCCAATGAACTGGGATGCGGCCATGAGTTATACTTCCGGCCTTTCATTGGCTGGACATTCTGACTGGGCATTGGCTGATGCAAATACATTAGTCAGATTGTATTCTTCTGCATGCAAGTCAATGCTAGAAGGGACAGCAGATTCTTTATATTGGTCATACACCTCTACTGGTTCCGAAGCATTGACAGTCACCTTCAACAACTCTGATACAATTTCTGTTGATAAATCCATCCGTCACCATGTTCGTGCCGCACGACAAAATAATGAGGGAAACACAAAAGCGAGATGCAGACCGTGGTGTGTGACGAATTAAATAATTTGGAATGTAGCGGAAAAAGCAGATAGCCAGTCAATTTAACTATTTATCTGTTAAAAAACCGCTTTGCATACGAAACTTTTAATTCCAAAAAGCGAAAATTGCTATGAACAAAAATTTCATGAAGACATTTGGAACAATGGCAATTGCACTCACTTTCTGTCTGACAATGCTATTTATCTCTTCTACATCCCTTGCCCAGCAGTGCTTGGACAACGGGGACGGGACCGTGACGGACAAAGGTGCTGGCCTGATGTGGCAGAAGGCAACGGCTGGTCCAATGAACTGGGATGCGGCCATGAGTTATGCTTCCGGCCTATCCCTGGGAGGACATTCGGGTTGGAGGTTGCCAAACATAGATGAAATATTGGGACTGTACCATTCACCGTGTAAATCTATGATGGAAGTAGTTCCTTCTTATTACTGGTCGTCTACTGCCCATGACCCCTATACAAACGCGGCGAGGCAAGTAAACTTTCACGACTGAGGCGTGACCTATGGATTCAAGCTGGCTAGCTACTACGTTCGTGCCGTGCGTACCTGACAGTGATCGTTGATTTGATTCTTCGATGATTTGGCCCTTTGATTGAAAGGGGTTGTCGCTGAGGACAGTATCATTCTGCCAAAGCAGAAGTCTGAAAGCATTCAGCTTGTGAATACCATTCAACCCAACCAAGGACTATCGCCATGCGGGAAACGTGGAGAAAGATTTTCGGGACAGCAGCCCTGGCCTTCATGCTCTGTCTGTCCGGGCTGGTCATATCCGGCGAAGCCCAGGCCCAACGGTTCACGGACAATGGGAACGGGACAGTGACGGACACGGTGACGGGGCTGATGTGGACCAAGGATGCCAATATGTTTGGCAACATGGATTGGGATTCCGCCACATCCCGATGCGCTTCGCTTGCCGTGGATAGCATCACGGGATGGAGACTGCCCTCAATGGATGAGTTCCCCGCAATTTACAAGGCAACTCGCGGCCAGCATCCTTTTGAAGGAATCCAAGGTGAATATTATTGGACCAGCACCCATTACACAGGTTATGGTGGGGGGCATTCGCGTTATTCCATGCACATGTTGACAGGAACATTATCCAGGCTAAGTCATAAAGATAATCCATTCTACGTCTGGTGTGTCCGTAATACCTGTTGATTCGCCATAGAGAACAAACACACGCCCTCTGCGCAAAGGCCGCCTGCCCTTCGGGATGGGCGGCCTTGCTGATTCTGGCGCATGGCCATCCTACAAGGCGCGAGGATGCCCTATACGGCCCCCAACCCACGGCGGGTAGGGCTCGGCATGACCCTAGGAGCGGGAGGTGATCAGCGGCGTCTGGGATCGGGAGCGGTCAGGGAGGGGATGATGAGGTCGCAGTATGAGGTTCGGAGCGAACCTCAGTCACAACGCCCGGACCCGCCTCGGTCCTGGCGGTTGCTCTTATAACCA
>NZ_PZKN01000029.1 GCF_003046795.1 Desulfonatronum sp. SC1
CCCGACCCCATTCCGAACTCGGAAGTTAAGCCCTCCAGCGCCGATGATACTGCGGTTCTAACCGTGGGAAAGTAGGACGCCGCCAGATCATCTCTCAATACCAAAAACGCCCGCTTAGTTTGCTAAGTGGGCGTTTTTGCGTTTAAACGCTGAGTATGAAAGAAGAAACATTCTAGCGTGAAGACCTCCATTACTAAATGCGTGGAATCAACTCGTCCAGCAAAGACGAGAGGCGCGCGCTGATGTCCTTCCCCACGGAAATGATTTCTTCAAGAGAAGTCGGTGCCATGCAGTCTGGAAGGTTTTTGTTCGTGAGACATGATAGGCCAATGATTTCCATGCCCATCTGTTTGGCGGCGATGGTCTCCAAGACCGTGGACATGCCGATGGCATCCGCGCCGAGTCGGCGAAACATTCTGGTTTCAGCTGGGGTTTCCAGGCTGGGACCGAGAATCCCGATGTAAACTCCGTCTTGAAGCCGTTGGCCCAATTGGAGTGCGGTAGAGTGGGCCAAGGCGGCCAGCCGTGGAGAAAAAAGTTGACTCATGTCTGGGAAAAGGGGCTCACCGTAGTTGAGGCCGACTAGCGGGTTGCGTCCCGTAAGATTGATCTGGTCGCTTATGACCATGATTTCTCCGGGTTGGCAAAGAGGGTTGAGGGCACCGGCTGCGTTGGTTATGATAATTTTTTTGACCCCCAGCAGCCCCAAGGTGCGTAAACCAAAACAAACTTCATCCGGCGTATAACCCTCGTAGAGATGAAAGCGGCCCTGGAGGGCCAATACGGGGACATTCCGGACTCGCCCCGCGCAAAACCTGCCAACATGACTTTCCACGGTGGCTTTGGGGAATCCTGGGATCTGCTTATAGTCGATGGCGAGAAAATCATGTAGAGATTCTACCCATTGACCAAGACCGGTCCCGAGGATAATGCCAACCGGAGCTTGTTGGTAAGAAATGAGACGTGAGGAAAGGGCTTCGGCGGCTGTACGCTCTCGTGCGAATACGTTTGTGGCCATGTTTGTAGTAGCTCCTGTTGCGCTTCATTTTACGGATTTTTGGAGGTTTGTATAGTTATCGTGCGCATCTACGACCTCGTCCAATTCATCTTGATCATAAGGGACGGAAAAAGCAATGGATAAAACGACACTATTTGGTATCATTGCCGGCACGTCCTTGATCATGGCCGCAATTATGCTCGGTGGCGCCATAGACTCCTTTCTTAATGTTCCCGGATTTATGATCGTGGTCGGTGGAACTTTGGCCGCCATATCCGTCAACTACCCCTTTCACGACATTGTCCAGGCGCATGCGGCGGCCTATAAAATTTTTATTTCGCGTAAGGTGCGTGAGATTGACGTTGTGAATACGATGGTCAAGATAGCTGATATCAGCCGCAGGGAGGGATTGCTGGCATTGGAGAATATCAAAACCGAAAATTTGATTCTCAAAAAGGCTTGCCAGCTGATCGCCGACAACGCCGATCCGATGATGATTCGCGAGATGTTGGCTATCGAAATTGCATCCTTACGACGACGTCACCACATTGTGCAAGATGTTTTCAAGCGAATGGGGGCGTATGCCCCTTCCTTTGGAATGATTGGAACATTGATCGGTCTCGTGCAGATGTTGGCTTCCCTGCACGACCCGTCATCCATCGGCCCGGCAATGGCCGTGGCCTTGCTGACGACATTTTATGGAGCCATGATGGCCAGCTTGTTGTTTTTGCCGATTGCTGGAAAATTGCGGAGCCGGAGCCAGGAGGAAATTCTCCATCTGAACATTATTTTCGAGGGGGCGAAATGCATTCTCGAAAATAATAATCCCCGGCTCGTCTACGAAAAACTCTCCTCTTTCGTTCCTCCCAAGGATCGTCGCAGTGAACGCTGATTTTCAAACTTCATCCCAAAACATCTCGAGCTTGGAGTCCGAACTCGACGAGAATGGTGAGGGTGAAAAAGACTGGATGGTGACATTCACGGACATGTGCTTGTTGCTCCTGGTTTTCTTTATTTTGCTTTTCACCATGTCTACTTTTGACGACAATCGTTTTGAGGAGACCTTTTACTCCGTGCGCATGGCTTTGGGTGATGCCATGGGGGGGACGCTTGGAGCGGATAGAATCCCCGCCGAGGACATCGGCGTGTTTATTGATCAGGCGATGATGCACAGGCAGGTAGTTGAAAATCAGCGCCGCATTTTTTCAGATTTCCGGTACTACCAAAATACCAAAGGGTTGGAAGGAGTTGTCGGGGCCGTATTTGATGAGGGAACGATTACTTTGCGGGTGCCGGGGGATGTTTTATTCGGGCTGGGTCAGGTCAACTTGACTCCCGAAGGGCGGCGCGTCATTGCGGAACTCAAGGATTTCTTTATTCGCTATCACGATCAAACCATTAATATTCGAGGGTTTACGGATGACATTCCCCCCCGAAGCGGTGGGCGATTCGAGGACAATTGGGAAATATCCGCCTTGCGTGCCGTTAACGTCCTACGCTATCTTATGGAGCTGGGCATTGAGCCGGTGCGGCTGACATCCACGGGGTTGGCGGACATGTATCCCCTTTTTCCGAATACCACGGACGACAATCGAAGTAGAAACAGACGAGTTGATTTCGTCTTGGAGAAGCGCATTGGGAATTGAGCTGCTTGAGTTCTCGGTAGAGTATCCGAGCGATGGTCGCCATGATTATCAGCGAAGGGCCGTTCGGGTTCACCTGCCGGGACTCATGATTTGGGTTCCGGAGCGGGAAACGTTCTACCCCGTTGTCGATCTGAGTACATTTAGTCTGGCCTTCAAGGACGAGGCAAAATCTTTTCAGATCGGGCAAACTGTGACGGTGGACGTGCATGTTCATGGAAAAGCCTGGGTTGAAGGGCTGGAAGCCAGAATCGTCAAGATCCGGGATGAAGTTCTGGTGGCATGTACGTTTCAGAACATGACCAGACACCTGGAGCAACGCATGGACAAGCTCAGCCTGGAAATCCAAAAAAGATGGATCAAGATTCGTAAACTTCAGCAACAGCAGGGCGAGGATGAAGCAAACACGAGCCAAACATAAAATTCTCATCGCCAATCGTGGCGAAATTGCGATTCGGATCATCCGGGCTTGTGAACAGCTTGGCTTGGATTTCGTCTGCGTCACCACCAAGGAAGACGTGGCGTCCGGGCATTGCCGTCTGGCCTCGGAATTGGGCGGTGAACAGGCCTTGTACAGAATTAGTTCCTATTATGACCCCAATGAAATGTTTTCGGTGGCGGACGCTTCCGGGGCCACCGCCATCCATCCAGGATACGGCTTTTTCGCCGAGGATCACCGGTTTGCCCGCCGCGCCAGCGAGCGAAGCCGTCCGTTGGTTTTCATCGGACCATCCTGGGCCGTGATTCGGGATCTCGGGGACAAGATCAATACCAAGCGCTTGGCCCGGAGCCTGAACATCCCGACCATTCCCGGTTCGGATCGCCCTTTATACGATGAGATCGAGGCCGAGAGCATTGCCGAGGCCCTCTTCTCATTCCAAGTGGACCAGGGCGTACATAGGCCGGTGGTTCTGGTTAAAGCCTCCGCCGGAGGCGGGGGCATGGGCATTGAGGAAGTCAACGATCCGGACAAATTTCGTGCTACCTTTCGTCGGGTGCGCAACTACGCCAAAAGACAGTTTCGAGACGAAGGCGTACTGGTGGAGCAACGCATTTTTGACTTCAACCACCTTGAAGTGCAGATCGTGGGTGAACGCTCTGGGACGAACATCGTCCACTTCGGCACGAGAAACTGTTCGGTACAAAGTATCGGGCGGCAAAAGCGGATTGAAGTCGCTCCGGGTTTCACCCCGCAATTCGTGACGTATGCCTTTGATGCCGGTGAGGTGCTTGATTCCATCATTAACCATTCCCTGGCCATGGCCAGGGAGGTCCGCTACGACAACGTTGGCACATGGGAATGGATCGTCACGCCGAGCGGGCAGCCGTTTTTGCTGGAAGTGAACACCCGTATCCAAGTGGAAAACGGAGTCAGCGCCACCATCTCCAGGCTTCCGAGTAAGAAGCAGGTCAATTTGATCGCGGAACAGATTCGCTTGGGACTGGGCGAACCCATGGGATATGCTCAGAAAGACATTGTGTTCGGCGGTGTCGGGATCGAGTACCGGATCATCGCCGAGGAACCGGACAACAAGTTCGCGCCCTGGGTCGGGCGGATCGAGCGTTTTTTCTGGAAAGACGAGCCCTGGACTCAGGTCTTCACGCACGTGCCCACGGACAGGCCGTACGACATTCCCACGGAGTACGACCCGAACTTGGCCTTGGGTATTGTCTGGGGGGAGACGCTGCACCAAGCGCGGGAGCGGGGGCAGGCGTTTCTGGACAGTCTGGTATTGGAAGGTCAAGATGTCAAAGGTGAACAGCTCCAGTCCAACATCGATTATTTACGTAAAAAAACAGACATGTTGTTGATGTTTTAATTTTTCCACTTTTATTGTTCCCACGGATGCAAACGACGTAAAGTTAAAACGCCTTTTGTCCATGTTGCACGTAGGCATTCCGTGGAAGGGGCGATCGTCCGCGGGATCTGGGTTCGCCATGATGTGGTCGGCGAATCCAGTGGTTCCTCGGAAGCCGACTTGAGAGGTCCAGACAGAGGATGTGTCTCTCCGTACAGCCGAAGACTCAGTTCAAGCACTGATCCCGCCAACCTTCATCGATTTTTTTGAGAATAGACCGTGATGGATATAGATAAAACCATTTTTGATTTGCGTGAGCGGCTGAAATACATTCAGGATATTTTTGGCCCGAAAGAGAATGAGAATGTTTTGCTTTTGCGGGCCAAACTTCAGGAGTTCGAGGAGCAGTTCCCCAAGCTGGATCCTTCAGATCAGATCCGGCAGGCCTCTTCACTTGAGGATTTATTCGGTTTTCTGGAAAAAAAACTGGAACGGCAACTCACGCCCATGGACAGGGTTCGAATCGTTCGGCACCCTCAGCGGATTTCTTTGAAGGACATTCTGGAGCACGTCTACGACAACTACACGGAAATTGGTGGTCAGGACGAGTACAGCGTGGATCCTAGCATGTTGATCGCCAGAGCCTACATCACCCGGCGGGTGGGGAACAAGGTCTTCAACCAATCCGTGATGGTCATTGGTCAGGAGAAAGGTCACGGCCAGGAGTTCCGCAACGGCGGTTCGGTCAAGCCCTGGGGGAACGCCAAGGCCTTGCAGTACATGAAGGTCGCCGAGACCGAGAACATCCCCATCCATGCCTACGTGAACACGCCTGGGGCCTTTCCCGTCGAGGATTACCCCGGAGCGGCGCAGCAGATTGCCCGGAATATTTACGAAATGGCCGGGTTGCGGGTTCCCGTGATCGCCATTTTCTCCGAGGGCGGGTCCGGAGGTGCGGAGGCCATTGGGTTGGCCGACGTGCGGCTGATGCTTTCCCACGGATATTACTCGGTCATTTCTCCGGAGGGCGCGGCGGCCATCGAGGGGCGTATCAGGCAGGGGCAGCGTGTTCCATCGGATTTGGTGGAAAAGTGCGCGAAACAGCTCAAAATTACCGCTGAAGACAACCTGGCCCTGGGGCTTGTGGACAGGATTATCCAGGAGCCGGTGTTGGGAGCACGGACGGAGCATTTTGATTTTTTCCGGACGCTACGCCAGGAAGTGATCAACGCCACGGACGAGATTGTCTTGCGGGTTCGGGGGATGAACTACTTCCGGGCCAAGGCCGTCATGCGGCAGAAGAAGTCTCCCGGAGCCAACGCCGAGAATATTTTTGTCCGCTGGAAGCTCGGCGGAGCTGCTCGAGAACGATTGCTCTGGAAGCGCTACCAGCGCTTTATGACCATGAGCCAGCATGCCGTATTGGACCGGCGCTCTCTGGGGCGAAGGGTCTATGACTATGGGATGGATCTGGGGTGGTCGGTCTATTCCTTTTTCAAGTACGATTTCTGGCGCAAGCATCAAAAGAAGGTAACCCAGGTGGCCGAAGACGTGGGAGCCGAGTTTCAGGTGGTGCTGAACAAGTGCTTCGCGCCCATTAAGCGGATCAAGGGCTCCCTGACCGGGAGCGAGGGAGATGGGGGCGGAGATCAGTGCCAGTTGACCCAGCTTTCTCGTTGGGAAGAGCGCGAGGCGGAGCCGAAAAAGGAGTATCTCAGTCCCAAGGCCAAACAGGACGTGACCATCACCTGCCCTAACACGCCGATTCACGGCTGTCTGGACATGTGGGCGCCGGACCTGTTCGGCGAGTGGGCCGGGGTCTGCATTCACTGTGGGCATCATTTTTCAATGGAATATGAATGGTATCTGCGCAACGTGTACGATCCGGATTCCATCAGGGAATTCAATGCCCAGATCGAGGCCAAGAATCCTCTTGGCTATGAGGGCTTGGACCTGAAATTGGAGGAAGCCAAGCGTAAGACGGGGTTGAAAAGTTCGTGCATGACCTTCGAGGCCACCATCAACGGAGTGAGCGTGGTCACGGCCATGCTCACGGCTGGCTTTCGAGGGGGCTCGGTGGGGGCGGCGGAAGGTGAAAAATTCATCCGCGCTGTTGACCGGGCGCGTAAAAAGCATACTCCATTCATAGCCTACGTCCATGGCACCGCTGGAATTCGCATTCAGGAAGGGACACTGGGCGTTATCCAGATGCCTCGATGCACCATGGCCGTCCGGCGTTACCTGGAAGACGGTGGACTGTATCTCGTGGTGTATGACACGAACTCCTATGCCGGTCCCGTGGCCAGTTTCCTGGGGTGCTCGCCGTATCAGTTCGCGATCCGTTCCTCCAGGGTCGGCTTCGCCGGTCCCGGTGTGATTCAGGAAACCACTGGCATGCCAGTGGAGCCGCATTATCACGGCGCGTATCAGGCTTTGTCGCGTGGACACATCCAAGGGGTCTGGGATCGCCGGGAGATGCGCAAAAACGTATATCAGGCCCTTCTGACCGTGGGGGGAAGGAATTTGTATTATCGCTGATCGTCGACGGTCTCGGCCTTCAGCTTTGCCGGGGCCTTGCGTGGATACGGGAAAAACGTGGAAGTTGGGGGTGCTGATTGCTGAATATAACCGAACTACTGGATGAGATTAAGGCTTCTCCGTTCGAGGAAGTCGTCATCACGGCTCCGCATACCGGGATCGTGGAGTTCGCGGTGGACGCTCCGGGGGGGAACGTCGTCGGTCCGTCCGGAACGTGGCGTGAAAAGCCAGGCACGTTGCTTGCCCGTCTGGATCGGGAAAAGAACAAGAAGCCGATTCACGCCGCGTTGAAAGGCGTAGTCGAACATGTGCATACGGAATTGGCGGGACGGTTCGTTGAGGCCGGAACGCGGCTGATGACCATTCGGCATTTTCTCAGCAAAGAGGAAGTGTTGGATCGACTGTTGCGGAAGACGTTGCATCTGTTCAACGCGCCGGAACGAGCCAAGTATTATTTTCGACCGGATATAGACATTAAGGTGAAGTCCAAAGGGTGTCAGTCCGTGGAAGTCCGGCCGGACATGGACCTGTTCATCGTTTCGCGGATGAAGCGGGAAAGTCAGTTGAACTACGTCGGGCCGGAGGGCATCATCTATGCCGTGTATTTCGAGGCCAACCAAAACGTCGATGCCGGAGCTCCCCTGATAGGCGTCTGCCGCAAGGATGAGCTTTCCGCTATTCAGGACGTGGTCAGCCGGGTTCAGGGCGAGTGGGTGGAGCAGGACTGATTTCTCGCCGGAGCGGATCTACCCGCATCAAGACAAAGAGAGGAAATCCATGGGAAAAACTTTACTGGTTCGCGTCAGCGCGGCCACGCATGATCCGGATGACGTGTTCCGTCGATGGCCGGAGCTGAGCAGGCTGGCTTGGGGCGAGAAGCAAAACGCCGATTTGAAGGACGTCGGGGTGCGGCAATTGACGGACGTGCTGGAAGATAAATGGAAGTTTGGGGAAGATTGGCCCCGTGATCTCAAAAATTTTCTGGCAAGGGATGTCGTAGCCCTGGGGGAGATGGATCGGCGCTTGGAAGATGCCTTGGCCGACCGTCGAGCCGATGTGGCCGACCGGATCACCTATGAACTGGAAGATGCCCTGGACGAACTGGAAGGCTTGATCAAGAAGCAGGCCTTTGTGACACCATAGGAGGAATCATGAGCGGATCGCTGAATAAAGTCATTCTTGTCGGCAGGCTCGGGCAAGACCCGAAACTTGCCTATACCCAGAGTGGACAGCCGGTGGCCAATTTCACCATGGCCACGGACGAGTCCTATACGGACAAGGACGGCCAGAAGGTGGAGAAGGCGGAATGGCACCGGGTGGTGGTCTGGGGCAAGCAGTCCGAGTTCGTGGGGAACTACCTGACCAAGGGCCGACTGGTGATGGTGGAGGGCAAGCTTCAGACCCGTAAATGGCAGGACCAGCAAGGTCAGGATCGATACACCACGGAAATCGTGGCCCAGCGGGTCCAGGCCATGGATTCCAAAGGCCAGCGCACCGAAGAGGCCCCCATGCCCGATGACCGCCACTCTCCGGAACCCATGGCTCAGCCTTCGGAAAGCGGAATGGATGAAGTGCCGTTCTGATTTATATAGTCACTGGAATCCACAAAGCCCCGGACGATGTAATGTCGCCGGGGCTTTGTCGTTGGCGTGTTCGTCGACGCACTCTTTCAGGGCGGCATTGTGGACGGTAGTTCCCGTCGAATTGCCGGATGTCGGCCCCGATCCGTTTACGTCAACGCAAAATTGCGATCCTGGTTTCCGGGCCATAGCCGGTTACGGCTGTTTTGCCCCACCCGCCGGGTTTGACCTCGTTGCCCGGCCTCAACTCGTAGTCTTTGCCGTCGCCCTCGGACGTGACCCAGGCCCGACCGCTGAGGCAGACCACGCGCACCCGTTTTCGTCCGGCAATGGTGGCGATTTGTCGGTCGCGCAAGGTGATTTCCACGGGGCGTCTGGCCAAAAATAGTCCGGCAAGAACCAGTATGTCGCCGCCGAGAATGGTTATCCGTTTCCGTAGCCCTTGCAACACCCCTGTTTCCATGCTCGGCGTGTCAATTCGACCCGCGCATCTCCCCGTGACCATGGTCGTCCTCCTGGAGCTGAAGATTTCTCCGTAATATTTTCCGCTGGGCGTGGTCCGCGCTTGACCCGTCGCGGTGAGGAGAGATAGACCCTGAAAACTGTTTCATGAACAGATACAGAAAAAGAGGAAAATGGTCATAACAGTTCTGCGGCGAAGGAGAAGCGAGATGGATATGATGCGAACGACTTCCGAGCAATTTCGGTATGTTGCCGTTGAAAAGCAAGTCATGGAACAGATCGAACACGGCGTGCTGCGCCCTGGGGACAAGCTGCCTTCGCTCCGCAAGCAGAGCAGCAGGCTCCGTGTCAGCCTGGCCACGGTGAATCAGGCATATTTGGAATTGGAGCGCAAGGGCGTGGTTGAGGCTCGGCCAAAGTCCGGCTTTTTCGTGCGATCCGGCTTTCGCGGCACTTTGGAGTCGCCCTGCCGCACCCCTTCGGATCTCGTGCCCACCAGTGCCACTCGAGGCGAGTTGATCCGCACGGTATTCAAGGGCGTGGGACGGGAGGACATCCTGCCGTTCGGCGTGGCCACCATCGGCCAGGAACTGTTGCCCATCAAGGCGCTTAGTCGGATACTCATTTCAATGGTTCGCGAAATGCCCATGGCCGCGGCGCAGTACGAGCCCATTGAGGGGGACCCGGAACTGCGAAGGCAGATCGCCCTGCGTGTCACGGAGGACGGCGTCTCGTCTCGTGCCGAGGAAGTCATCGTCACCTCCGGTTGCCAGGAGGCTTTGAACATCGCCCTGCGCGTTTTGACCAGGCCGGGGGACATTGTGCTCATCGCGGCCCCGGCTTACTACTGTTTTCTGCATTTGCTGGAAAACCTGGGGCTCCGGGCCGTGGAAATCTCCTCCTGCCCTGAAAACGGGATTAATCCCGAAGACGTACGCCGAGCCGTGACCTTGCACGACGTCAAGGCCTGCATTTTCAATCCCAATTTCAACAATCCCGACGGCTCGCTCACCCCGGACGAGGCCAAGAAGGAAATCGTTTCCATCCTGTCGAAAAAGGACATCCCGTTGATCGAGGACGAGGTCTACGCGGACATTTATTTCGGACCGGTCCGCCCCTTGAGTTGCCGGGCGTTCGACTCCAAGGGGCTGGTCATTCAGTGTTCTTCGTTTTCTAAGACCCTGGCTCCGGGCTATCGCGTGGGCTGGATCATGCCCGGTCGGTATTTCACCAAGGCCTTCGAGGTCAAAGCCACCACCAACATCTGCTCGGCCACACCGACCCAGCGGGCCGTGGCCGAGTATCTCCGGGCCGGGCAGTACCAGCGGCATCTCAAGCGACTGCGCGGCGGCATCGAGGAACAAATGCGGCATATGCACTGCCTTATCGCGCGGTATTTTCCAGAAACCACCCGGGTTACCCGCCCCACCGGAGGGGCCGTGCTCTGGTTGGAGTTGGCTTCGAGCGTGGATTCGGTGAAGTATTTCTATCGTGCCCTGGAAAAGGGCATCGGCGTGGCCCCGGGCGTGGCTTTTTCCAGCCAGGACAAATTCAGCAATTACATCCGGCTCAGTTGCGGTCATGCCGTTTCCCAGGATCTGGAGGCGGGGATTCAAGTTCTGGGCGAACTGGCCCGGAGCATGGGGACGTAGAAATCCTTGAGTCTGGAGCGGAGGGCTCGATATGCTTCCGTGAAGCAGAGAGATGGAAGGATGCCTTGCCTAAAAAACAGCGCACGGTCGCGAGTCGAGCAGGATGCAGCGCCAGGACGTTATTCAGCTTGGGCAGGTGAACTGCAAATCGGTGGAGGCAAGCTGCTTCAGCCCTGCATTCGGTATCCTTGACGCGGAGGGCTTGCTCAAGCAAGTATCCGGCGGCCTGACTGTGAAATGTGGTGCGCTGAACAATGACCACCTGCGTTTCGTCCAAGAACGGCTCTGTTCCGTTCGACGCGGGTAAGTGCGCCGTTGTGCGATTAAATCACCGTTGAACCTTCAACCGGCATTGCTTTCATTGCCCCCAGATAACACCATGCGCGAAATCATTCTCATTCAATTGACCGGTACGGATCGGGACGGGCTTTTGGCCGGGATGATGGATCAGTTGGCCGCGTCAGGGACGACGGTCCTGGACATCTCGCAGTCCGTGATTCACGAAGAATTGTCTTTGGGTGTGTTGGTGGAAGTGCCCCGGGAAAATCAGGCGTCGCCCGTGATCAAGGACTTGTTGTTTTGGGCTTACAACCTGGGTCTGACCCTCAAATTTTCGCCGGTTTCCGAGGAGGACTACGAACACTGGGTCGGCCAGCAGGGGCGTCGGCGGCACATTGTGACCCTCCTGGGCCGGACCTTGACGGCCGAGAATCTGGGTCGTCTGGCCCGGGTGATCACGGACAACGGCCTGAGCATTTTCGGCATCACCCGCCTTTCCGGGCGCAGATCCCTGGCCGATCCCGCGGCCATGCCCCGGACCTGCGTGGAATTTTCCGTGCGTGGCACCCCGGCGGACATCTCGGCCATGCGCGCCGCTTTTCTGGAGCTGTCCCGGGAACAGGGCATCGACATCGGCTTCCAGGAGGACAACGCCTTTCGCCGGATTCGGAGGCTGGTCTGCTTTGACATGGACTCCACCCTGATCCAGGCCGAGGTCATCGACGAGTTGGCCAAGCGGGCCGGGGTGGGCGAGGAAGTCGTGGCCATCACCGAGGCGGCCATGCGCGGGGAGCTGGATTTTTCCCAGAGCCTGCGTAAGCGGGTGGGCCTGCTGCGAGGGCTTCCGGAGTCCGTGCTGGAGGAGGTGGCCGCGACCCTGCCGCTGACCGAAGGGGCCGAACGGTTGATCCGCACCCTGAAAAACCTGGGCTACACCATCGCCATTCTGTCCGGGGGCTTTACTTATTTCGGCCGGCGTCTGCAAGAGCGGCTGGGCATCGACTATCTGCACGCCAACGAACTGGAAATCCGGGACGGTCAGCTTACCGGCGGGCTGGTGGGCGAGATCGTGGACGGTCCGGGCAAGGCCCGCCTGCTCAAGGAGATCGCGGCCACGGAGCACATTTCCCTGGCCCAGGTCATTGCCGTGGGGGACGGGGCCAACGACCTGCCCATGCTGGACGTGGCCGGGCTGGGCATCGCCTTTCACGCCAAACCGGTGGTCCGCCGCGGCGCGGGGCAGGCGATCTCCAATATGGGACTGGACGGAGTGCTCTACTTTTTAGGGTTGCGGGACAGTGAAACCATGGAGGAGTTGGCGGCTCAGGAGTGATCCGATCTGAAACCATATAGTAATGATGCTGCCGGGGTCGGAGTCGGTATCGGTATCGGTATCGAAAACGATGGGATGCGTTCAAAATTCTTCCTGTTTCGATACCGATACCGACCCCGACCCCGATTGCCGGAGCAAGAGCAGACACAAAATGTGCTGAAGAGTTACGATTGTCTTACAGTTCCAGCATGCCCCGGATGCCGGT
Organism: Desulfonatronum sp. SC1; assembly: GCF_003046795.1. NCBI lineage: Bacteria > Pseudomonadati > Thermodesulfobacteriota > Desulfovibrionia > Desulfovibrionales > Desulfonatronaceae > Desulfonatronum > Desulfonatronum sp. SC1. The sequence continues at coordinate 12,489 of NZ_PZKN01000029.1, forward strand.
GAATATGATCTGAGCGGAGAGGGCGGAGAGGATCAGGCCGGTGATTTTGGAGAGGATGGTCAGGCCCAGGCGGCCCACGACCCGTTCGATGGTGTTGGCGGCCAGCAGCATCAGGCCCACGGACAGGCTGGCGCAGATGAAGGCCCCGATGCTGATCAGCCGTTCACCCAGCGTGTCCACGCCAGCGCCGATGACCAGCAGGGCGCCCACGGTGGCCGGACCGATGGTGATGGGAATGGCCAGGGGGACCACGCTGATGTCGCCGTCCGCTTCCTGGGTCGGCTCGACCCGGGTGCCCCGGACCAGGGACACGGCGGAGAGGAAGAGCAGGGCCCCCGCGCCGATGCGGAAGGCGTCCAGGGTGATGCCGAAGACGTTGAAGATGGCGTTGCCGGCCACCGAGAGGATACACCCGGTCACGGTCACGGCCAGGGCGACCCGCCGGGCCAGGCGTCGGCGTTCGGGAATGGCCAGTTCCTTGGTCATGGACAGGAAGGCCGAGAGGACGAAAAAGGGCGTGAGCAGGAAAAAGAGCTTAATGTACACGCTCACGAACAGGTTCAGATTTTCGGTCATGACATCAGGCGCTGATCGGGATGACGTAGAGCAGGATCGCGAAGAAGTGCATCACGCTGCCGGCCAGGACAAACAGGTGCCAGATGGCGTGGTTGTGCGGCAGACTGCGCCAGACGTAGAAACCAATCCCTCCGGTGTAGGCCAGGCCCCCAAGGGCCAGCAGGAGCAGCCCGCCGGGGGCTACGGCGTGCAAAAGCGGCTTGGTGGCCGCGACCACGGCCCAGCCCATGCCCACGTAGAGAAGCACTGAGAGCACCCGGAAGCGACGCCACGGTGTCAGTTGGAGCACGATGCCCAAAACGGCCAGCCCCCAGATCGTGCCGAACAGGGACCAGCCCCACGGCCCGCGCAGATTGACCAGGGTGAAGGGCGTATAGGTTCCGGCAATGAGCAGGAAAATGGCGCAGTGATCAAAGATTCGGAGAACCTGTTTGGCACCGGGGTGCGTGATCCCGTGGTACAGGGTGGACGCCGTGTACAGCAGGATCATGGTGGCCCCGAAAATGCTGCAACTGACGATGTGCCAGGCGTCTCCGTATCTGCTGGCCAAACCGGTCAGAACCGCGAGGCCGGCGACGGAGAACAGAATCCCCACGCCATGGGTGATGCTGTTGGCGATCTCTTCACGCAGGGAGTATCTTCCAGATATATTCTGGGCAGATATATTCTGGGTGGATATGTTCTGGGCGACCATGGGAATCTCGCTTTTTGTCGAGGTTGTCGGGATCGCGACCATTTTGCGGAGATTTCAGGTAATGGCGTGAGTTGCGCCGGACTTCCTGGCGATGCGATGAGTTCGTCTCTACACCTTTTGCTCCACATCCGCAAAGCAGGGAATGCAGTAGGTTTCGCCGGCGAAGCGGCGGGTGCGGGATTCCATGGTTGATTCGCCGCAGGCCGAGCAGGTCAGGCTGTCCAGGATTTTGGCCGACCGGGGAGCGGGTTGGGCCGGGGCGGCCACGGTGAACAGGTCGTCCAGGGGGGCCTCGAAGACGCGTTGACGAGCTTGAGCCTTGAGCGACTTGGCCCGGTGTTGCTCGTCCTCCGAGGCTGTACCGGCGAAGACCTTTTTCATCAGATCACGCAGTTCTTGGCCTTCCGGACCCATGGCCTCGCGGTGGAACACGGCGCGCAGGGCCTTGTTGTCCGTGGTCCGGTAGAAGGAAAAGGCCGTCTTGCCCAGGTCCTTGTGGATCAGATTCCCCTTTCCCAGAGTGCAGCCGGTGAGCACCTGAATGCCGTCCACCCCGCACATGTCCGTTTCCACCACCGCTATGATCGGGATTTCGTCGTTGTGCCCGAGTTCCCGCAGGCAAAGCTCCGCGGCCCGCAGGCCGATCCACAGTCCCGGACATTCATGGCCGTGAAAGGATACGGCCCGGTCGATTTGCTCCTGGGTCAGAGTGCAGTTGGGCATTTTCTATTTTCCTGTTTTTGGGTCGTTGGAGAAAAATCCGTCCCGTAGGGGCACGGCGCGCCGTGCCCCTACGGCGTGAAACGGCGCGAATATTGTTCCGTATACATTCACCGGGGCACGACCACAGTCTGTCCCTGATGGCGCAGGATGTCCACCTGGACGCCGTAGACCTCGTGAACCATGTCCGGGGTCAGGTCCGTGTTGCAGCCGCAGCAAAAGACTTTGCCCTCCTTGATGAACACGAAGGCGTCGGAGAAGCGGAAGGCCATGTTCAGGTCGTGCATGGTCATCACCGCGGCCAGTTTGTGTTCGTGGACCACATGGCGGATGGTGCGCAGGATTTCCAGTTGGTTTTTGAGGTCCAGGCTGCTGGTGGGTTCGTCCAGCAGAAGCACCGAGGGTTCCTGGACCAGGGCCCGGGCAATGCAGACCTTTTGCAGTTCTCCGCCGCTCATCTCGTTGATATGCCGCAGGGCCAGGTGATCCAGGCCGAGCTGTTTCAAGGCCCCGTCCACCATGCGCAGGTCCGCCTCGGAGGTCCGCCAGCGCAGGTGCGGCTTGCGGCCCAGGAGTACGGCGTCAAAGGCGGTCATCCGCCCGGCCTCATTGCGCTGGGCCACGTAGCCCAGGCGTTTGGCGATGTCCCCGGCGCGCATCCGGAAGACGTCGGCGTTTTCCACCATCACGGCGCCGGTTTTGGGTTTGAGCATGGCGTTGATGCAGCGCAGCAAGGTGGTTTTACCCACGCCGTTGGGGCCCAGGATGGTCAGGACCTGGCCCTGGTCAACGCTGAAGTCCAGACCGTGCAGAACCATCCGGCCGTTGTAGCCGATGCGGATGTTTTGTACGTCCAGGATCATCGGTTGCGTCCCCGGATCAGCAGATAGAGGAAGGTCGGCGCGCCCAGGAAGGCGGTGAGGATGGATACCGGGAGCATCCGGGGGGCGAGCAGCATGCGGGCAGCGATGTCCGCGGCCAGGAGCAGGCAGGCACCGGTCAGGGCCGAGGCCGGAAGCAGGAAGCGGTGGTCGTCGCCGATGACCCGGCGGACGATATGCGGGCAGACCAGTCCGACGAAGCCGATGATTCCCAGGAAGGAGACGATCACCGCGGTAACCAGGGACGCCGTGAGCATCCCGACCATCCGGACCAGCTCCACCCGGACGCCCAGTCCTCTGGCCGTCTCGTCCCCGGCGTCGATGGCGTTGTAGTTCCAGCGGTTGAGGATGAAAAAAAGCACCGCACCGGACACGACCACGGCCATGAAGCCCACCTCCGGCCATCCGGCCCGGCCCACGTCGCCGAAGGTCCAAAAGACCATGGCCGCCAATTGCACGTCGTCGGCAAAATACTGCAAAAACATGGTCCCCGCGGAAAAGAGCGAGCCCAGGGCCACCCCGCTGAGGACCATCACCTCCGGACTGGCCCCGCGCAGCCGGGCAATGGCGATGATGATCAGCGAGGCGGCCATGCAGGCGATGAACGCGGATAAGGTGGTCAGGTAAGGATTGATGATGCTCACCGCGCCCACCTGGGTGCTCTGCATGGTTCCGGAGCCCAGGAGCATCACGGAGAAGGCCGCCCCAAAGGCCCCGGCCTGGGAAATGCCCAAAGTGAAGGGCGAGCCCAGGGGATTGCGCAGGATGGACTGCATGGCCGCCCCGGCCGCGGCCAGCCCGGCCCCGGCCAGGATCGCGGCCAGGGCATGAGGCAGGCGGATGTTCCGGACGATGATCTCGTACCGGGTATCCTCTCCCAGGCCGAAAAAGGCCAGAACCACTTCCCAGGGAGGGATACGCACCGCACCGAAGGATACGGCCAGAATCAGCAGGACGCCGGTCAGCCCGGCCAGGAAGACCAGGAACAGAATCTTGCGGCCGATGTACGCGCTGTAGGTCGTCGGGATCTGGCCGTGATCAAAATGGCTCATGATTACCGGATGTCGATCCGACCAAAGGCCAGGCCCTGGAACTGGCTGTTCATTTCTTCAAACGCCGGGCCGCCGTTCAGGAGGATGGCGATCTCCTCGGCCTTGGCCATGGGGTCAACGTCGGCGAAGCGGTCCGGATAAAGCACCTTGCCTACGTAATACGCGTTGGCGAAGACGGATTCGAAGTTTTGCGTGTAGGAGTTGTAGGGGAACAAGCCGTATATCCGTCCGGCATGCACCGCGGACAGGGCTTGGTAGGCCGGGTCGGTTCGGAGTTGGTCCAGGGCGTTGACTCCTGCGTCCAAGCGCATGGTGGCCACGTCGATGAAGATGATTTCCGGATCCCAGATCACGATCTGTTCCTTGGAAACCGTGGCATGGGACGCCCGCTGTTCAGGGGTGGAGAGCGAGGCGGCGACATTGTTGGCCCGGGTGAACGCAAACGGCGCAAAGGACGGTTCCGTGGACTGAAAACCGTGTGGCCCGCGCTGGCCCAGCCCTCCGATGTAGGTGGACGGACGCTGGTCATCGGGCACATCCGCGGTGCGGGCAAGCAGATCCGCCTCCAGGGCGTCGAAAAAGTCGATGACCGCCGCGGCCCGTTCCTGTGTACCCATGACCTCCCCGATCAACAGCAAGGACTCATTGAGGTTCTTCCGACCAAACGTCAGGTTGCCGTACTCCAGGGCGATCACGGGAATGCCGGTCTTGGTCTGGAGCTGCTCCGGGTCGCCGTCGCGGGCGGCATAGGTCTTGAAAATGACCTGGGGCTGGGGATCCAGCCCGGCAATCAACTCCGGACTATCCTGGCCCCGGAATTCACCGAAAATCGGGTAGATCTTGAATTGCGGATTGGCGATGGCGTAGGGTCGGGCGTCAATGGGTGATCCGTGGACCTCGATGCTGTCCACTGCCACGATCCGGTCATGGGCTTGGAGATAAGTCAGCAAGCGCAGACACCCGGACCCGGAACAAATCACCCGGTCCACCTGGGCCGGAATGACGGACTCGCGACCCAGGGCATCCGTGATGGTCCTGGTGTCTTGAGCCTGGGCCAAAGTCGAAAATAAGACGACAGCCACGATGAGGGCCGCCGGGGAGCCAAACCAAGCAATCTTGGTGCGCATATCTTCTCCTGATTGTGAGGGTTATTTGATCAGCGCGGGCCGGGAAGGGCCGGGGATTAGAACCTGACAGGTTCCAGGAGAAGCCCGAAAAAGGCTTTGCCGGATGCTGATCTCGGTTCTGAACAATGCGCCCAATGAGAAATCATGTCGGCGCTGTTATACGATTATATCAATTTTCAGAATAATGACAATGAAAAATGAGTTAAAGCGACAGCGTGTCACTGTTCAGGGTTCTTCGTGTTACGGCAGGTCGTCTTTCCGGGGTCTTTTAATCCGCACCCCCGACTCAGGATTGGCGGGGATTTATCCGAGAAGGATGCGGCGAGTGGTCAGGGTGTGCAGCAGTTCCTGATCGTGGCTGGCGATGAGCATGGTTCGGGGAGAAGAGGACAAGGCGTGGAGGACCATGTCCCGGGAGCGGGCGTCCAGGTCGTTGGTGGGTTCGTCCAGGAGCAGGACTTGGGGCTGCATGACCAGGACCGTGGCCAGACTGACCAGGCGTTTCTGGCCGCCGGACAAGGTGTGGGGCTGGCGATGGGCGAGGTGGGACAGGTTCAGTTGGTCCAGGATGGCCAGGGATTCAGCCCTGGCCTCGGCTGGAGATCGGCCCAGGTTCAGCGGCCCGAAGGCCACGTCTTCCAGGACAGTGGGGGAAAAGAGCTGGTCGTCGGGGTTCTGAAAAACAAGACCAACGCCGCGGCGCAGGGCCGCGAGGTCCGCTTTGGTCCGCACGGGACGGTCTTGGAAAAGCAGGGAGCCTTGGCGAAGCGGGATCAGGCCGACCAGAGTGAGCAGGAGGGTGGTTTTGCCGCTGCCCACGGGGCCGACCAGGCCGACGCGCTCTTCCGAATGCAGGGAGAGATGGAAGTCTTCCAGAATTGGTGGAGCCGAAGGGCCGTGGGCCACCAAGGCCTCCCGCAGGGCCAGCAGGGGCGGGGTCGTCTTTTGGGTCATCACCAGATCAACCGGTCGTGCAAGGTAATCAGCACCGGAGGGATGCAGAGCGCGGATGCCAGGACCGCTTGGGACGCGGTCCAGGAGCCGTTGTCCAGGGTACGAAAGCGACCGTTGAAGCCCCGCAGGAGCATGGCTCCGCGGATCCGTTCAGCCCGGGCCAGACTCCGGAGCAAGGTCTGTCCGAAAAGGACGGCAATGGTCCGGTAGGTATGCCGGGAGCACTGGGGGACGAAACCGCGGGCCAGGGCGGCCCGGTGCAGGCGCTGAAATTCCTCGGCCACCAGAAAGAGCTGGCGAAAGGTCAGCGCCAGGAGCAGCGACAATTTACGGCCCAGCCTCAAGCGGCGCATCGCCTGGGCCAAGGCGGGCACGGACGAGGTGCAGAGCAGGGCGATGAAGACCAGGAGCAGGGCGTTGCCTTTGAGGCTGATCCGCAGGGCCAGGGTCAGGCCGTCCTGGCTGAGCCAGGAGACGGCGGCAAGGGCCGGGCCGGGATAGGTCAGGCCGAGAACCAGGGCCAGACCGAGAAAAAAGATGTTGGCCGGGATAAGCCTTACGGCCACGCGACCCAGGGGCAGCCCGGCCAGACGGGTCAGCCCCAGCCCGAAGAGCAGTGCCGCCAACCCGGCTCCGTGACCCTGGACCGCTGAGATCGCGATCAGGCAGACCGCGGAGGTCAGGATCTTGATCCGGGCGTCCATCTGGTGCAGCGGGCTTGCGCCGTGGTGCAATGGGCCGACGTTTCGGCTCAGGGAGCCTTGAGGGCCGAGGAGTTCGTCGAGCATATCGCCAGTCACCGGGGAGGGGTGTTGGTTTCCGTTTTTCGGCGCAGCAGCAACGCGCCCAGACCGGCCAGACCGACGATCCAGCCGATGCCCCCGACGATCTCCGGGATGCCCGGGCCGCGTTGGCTCAAGGCCAGGATTTCCCGGCGCAGGGGGGCGATTTCCTGGCGCACGGCTTCGGCGACGGCCTGTTGGAGCAGCGGGGAAAGCCGGGTTTGGTCCATGTGTTGGTCTGGGAAGGATGGGAGGTCTGGGATCTCTGGGGGAGAGGGTGAGGCCGACGAAGGTGCGGCAAGTGCGGGGAGTTCGTCGGGGGCAATGGTTTGTTCGGCCAGGTGGCCGGCCCCGTCCGTGGCCTGGACCAGCAGAGGGGCGCGGCGTTCCAGGGCAATGGCCGGAAGAGGGGCTTCGTAAAGCCCCTGGGCGTCCGTGGCACCGGAAAGGAGCACGTCGCCGGTGACGGCGTCCTGGACGGTGATGGTCATGTTCGCGCCGATCTGGCCCGTGCCGAAGGCGGTCTCCACCATCAGCCGGTCTCCCTGGATCCAGGCCATGATCAGCAGGCGGTGGGCATGGGCCGTGGCGGTCCAGCAGGGTGCCGAGAAGCAAACCAGCAGCAGGGCGAGAAGCCCAAGGCGGAGTGGAGCGGGATTCAGCATGGCGACTCTCCTGCCGTGGCGGGCGGAAGGGAGCAGGTCAGCAGATCCGGCCGGGTCTGGCCCAGGAAGCCGACCACGAACACGGCCACCGCGCCCTCGATGGCGGCCACCGGCAGGTGGGCCAGGACCACCAGTTTGGCCGCGGCCAGGAACCCTTGGTCGGTCATGGCCAGGGCCGTTCCAGCCAGCAGGGCCGTGCCCAGCACCGCGCCCGATCCCGCCAGCAGCCCGGCCACGAGAGCCGGTTTGCCGCCTTGGGCCAGTAATGGGCGAAGAACGAGGCCGCAGAGCACGGCGGGCAGGGCCACGGACGCCGTGTTCACGCCCAGGACCAGCAGGCCGCCGAACTGGAAGAGCAGGGCCTGAAGCAACAGCCCCACGAAGATAACCGGAAAGGCGATCCAGCCCAGCAGCAGGCCGGCCAGGCCGTTGAGCAAGAGATGAACGCTGCCGGGGCCCAGGGGGACGTGGATCAGGGAGCCGATGAAAAAGACCGCGGCCATGGCCGCGGCCAGGACCAGCCGATCCTCGTCCAGTCGGCGCAGACCAAGCCACAATCCGGGGATCGTGACGGCAGCGCCCAGAGCCAGGACCGGTGCGGAGAGAACGCCTTCAGTGATGTGCATGGCCGACGCCTCCGTGGTTGGGTTGGGCGGCGGTTGGTTCGGTCAGCCCAAGGCTGTCCATGGCCGTGTCCAGATGGTCCAGCCAGATGGACCGGAAGCAGGGAGATTCGATGGTTCCGGCGGCGTGTTCCCGGACCTCGAATCCGGCCGTGCGCAGCCGGTTGCTCCAGGAAGTGGGTCGGTCTCCGAACATGTCCTTTTGGACGTGATGGCCGCAAACGGCCATGAAGGGCAGCAGCCAGACCGTGGAAACCCGTTGTTCCTGAAGCTGGGCGATAATGGCCGCAAGGCCCGGCTCGCCCATGAGCAGGGCCGTGTGCAGCAGCGGGTCGCGGTCCTGAAATTGGGACTGCAAGTCCAGATAGCGTTGCTGGCCGTCGTGATAGGTGCCGTGTCCGGCCAGGATCACGGCTTCGTCGGGTCGGCGCTCCCGGGGAATGAACCCCGGCAAGCAGTCCGCGACCCGGCGCAGATCCTCCGGGTCTTTCAGGAGCGGCGCGCCCAGGGCGACCTGGATGAATCCCTTGCGCGGGTGCTCGTAGGCCTTGGCCAGGTTTTCGGTCCAGAAGTATTCCACGCCGGGAATGGTGTGCAAAGACTGGACGGTCAAGTGGGTCACGCCCTGGTCGTGCATCCGGCTCAGGGCCACGGCCACGCAGTCGTGGGGCAGGCCCTGGTCGGCCAGCTTGCGCCGGACCTTGTGCGCGGTGAATCCCCAGGCTAGGGGAATGCCCGGATACCGGGCGCGGACCTGGACTTCGAACTGGTCGTAGGCTTGGCGGGCTGGGACCACCGTTGTGCCGAAGGCGACCAGCAGAATGCCCGGACGCTTGGGGCCGGGAGGAGCTTCGGGGCCATGGTGATGATGATCGTGGTCGTGCTCATGGCCATGATCATGGCCGTGCCCGCATTTGGGGTGGTGGTCGTGATGGTCAAAGGCGAGGCCGTGACGGTGTCGGCCATGTGGGTGCGTATCGGTCTGCATCGATTCCCTCCGGAAAAGAACGGGACGGGAAACGAGTGTTCGGCGTGCTTGGGAGGCTGGGTTGTCGGCGCGTCGGGCCGGGAACATCAGGGCACTGGCGGGACATCCCCTGAAGCGGCAAAACACCCGTTGCCTTGGGGCCTGATGCCGGTAGGTCTTCTGGCTTCCCCAGGAAGTCGTTCCGCCTTCCCATCCCCGTTCGGCGTGTTTTGCCGAGCATGGACAGTGGCGTCTTCAAGAACGCTTCGCTTCTCCCCGAAACTTAGCAGTCCGTTGAAAAACTCCCAATTGCTGCGTCGCTGCAAAAAGTTCAAACTCTCACGTATGGGTAAATACGCTTCGACCTTGATTCGATTGCCAGGACGGCAAATCGAAAATGTGGCGAAGCCACAGCCCGTGAGGGCCGGACACAGGACGTGTCCGGTAGCTTTTTTTGCTCCTTGCACTTGGGGTTTTTGAACGGACTGCTGGATAAAGACTTTTTCAACAGTTAGGGGGAGCTGGGGTTACAGCGGCGGGTCCGCTCCGGTATCGCACCGGATTCCCTCTTCGTCTCCATAACGGAGAACCAGCATGTTTCGGACCTCGTATCCGGGATGGGGGCAGGAGTCAAACGGGCGATGGATGGGAGATCGGTTGTGAGGCGAGGTCAGCTTGAGAGGCCGGTCATGGCCAGTTGGTTGCGGTAGGCCTGAATACTCGCGGCGAGGTGGAAAGGAGCGGGGGCGATTGCTGACGATTGCGTGGGAACGGTGAAGTCCGGCGTTCGGCTGAAGAATCCGGGATGATCGGACGCGGCCTGGTCTTGAGCACGGGCCGCGGGTTGGTGATCGTCGCCTGCAGCCTGGCGCTCTTCCTGCTCGTTCTGAATGCGTTCCATCCGGGCTTCGGCCTCCATCTGGGCCGCGCTGGTCGCCACCTTGACGTCTTGGGCCGAAGGGCTGGCCGGGGCCAGGGCGGCCCGGCGGATGGTCTGGGCTTTCTGTTCGGTCTGTTCCGGGTTTCCGGGGACAGGAGAGGTGTCGATGCTCACTTCCCCGCCCACGGCGTATTGCCGTCCGTCCGGACCGGTCTCGTAGGTGTAGCTGGCTCCGGCGGTGACATACTGCCCTCCGGCGGCCACATGGGCCTGTTCATGGGCCCGAACCTCGGCGTCGCGCTGGCGAAGTTGCTCCAGAACCTGACGATCCTCCGAGGACAACTCGGACTCGTCGCGCGCCGCGTGAATTTCGTCCCGATTGTCGCTGTCGTCCCGGCCCGCGGCTTGCGTCTCTTTGGGATCATTGTCCTGGTCCGGGGCCGTATCACCTTGGCTTTCTTTTCTGGTGAACGTCTCCCGGTGGTGCTGTTCTTCGAATACGCCGGCCGATACTGGTCTGGCGTTCGGCCCGTAGCCGAGATCCAGGCCGAGGGTGACGGTCTGGCTGTCGGAGGGCTTGCTTCTCTGGGCGTCCTGGTCGGCACGGTGACTCAGGTTGACCACATCTCTTGGAGCAAGAGGAGTTGAAGGCAGCACGGCACCGGCAATTCCACTTGCAACTCCGGCCGCCGTGGAAGCCTGCTCGTTCAGGTTCTGCCCGGTCCCGGAGTGCTGTTGCCGAGAGGAGTTGCAAAACGGACACGAGCCGTCTTCGCCGTGCTGGGAATGGTCGTGGCTCGCGAAACCGCCCAGGGACGCCGAATTGCTCCAGGAGGGAGCGGAAGCGGGCTGTGATGCGGCGATGTCCATAGAGGGGACTCTGAGAGGTGCTGAGGCTCTGGGATAAGTAAAGCCATGGCGGTCGAAGATTGGCTATGCCACCTGCTTTATCGGCGGGATTTCGGAATACTTTAGGGGCGAGCGAAAAGTTTTTTACAGGCCGAGCCAGAGCGCCAAGGCCCTGTTGACCTGGAGCATGGTTTCTTCGGGGGCATGACCTATGACCCGGCGGATGCGTTCCCGTTTGATGGCGGAGATTTTATCCACCATGATCTGAGATACGACGCTCAATCCGTTGGTTTCGGAGGGGTTGAGCGTGATGCGGAACAGCGGGGCGTCCTGGATGCTGGAGGAAAACGGACAAACCACTATGCTGGCGTGGCCGACATTGGCGTGGTCGTGCTGGACGACCAGGGCTGGGCAGATTTTTCCATAATCTCCGGTCATTGCGACGATGACCAAATCTCCCCGGCGGACATCAAGTGGGTGGTCACCGCTCATCAGAGGTATCCCAGGCAGAGACGTTCTCCAGGAATTCCAGCACTTCGGATTCCTCCTGGCTTTGGCTGACCAGAGAGGATTGACGCCGCATTTCGTCGGCAACCTCCTGAGTCCGGGTATCGGGTACCCATATCTGGATCGACCGCATTCCACGTTCCTTCATCCGGGCGCGATAGCCTCTCATGGCTTCACGGGCCGAGAGGGGGGAGCGTTGTGTTTCCATGTGGTTGGCCTCCTTGTTTTCGATAACGTAGTTATGGGAGGTTTCGGGGTCAAGGCATCCGGAAACGGTCGGCTTCCAATCAACTTGACCGCGTCCGAAAAATATCGCACTCTGCGACCTCTCCACCAGCCATGGATCTTCTTGTGACTCCCTGAATTCATTCCCGTTGCCTTTGTATAACCCCTGCCGCCGGCGAAAGTTCGACGATGTGTGGCGGGGTTCTTTTGTTCTTTTTCCCGTCCTTCCAACCACCGTCATATGAACAAACTCCAGAAAGAAGTCGCCCGGCGACGCACGTTCGCCATTATCAGCCACCCGGACGCCGGGAAAACCACGCTCACGGAAAAACTGCTCCTGTTCGGCGGGGCCATTCATTTGGCCGGGGCGGTCAAGGCCAAGAAGAACTCCCGGGGGGTCACCTCGGACTGGATGGCCGTGGAGCGGGAGCGGGGCATTTCCGTGACCTCGTCGGTGATGAAGTTCGATTATAACGGCCATGAGATCAATCTGCTGGACACCCCCGGTCACCAGGACTTTTCCGAGGACACCTACCGCGTGCTCACCGCGGTGGATTCCGTGCTGATGGTCATCGACAGCGCCAAGGGCGTGGAGGTGCAGACCAAAAAGCTGATGGAGGTCTGCCGGATGCGCAACACGCCGATCATGACCTTCATCAACAAGCTGGACCGGGACGGCCTGGAGCCCATCGAACTCCTGGACGACATCGAGACCAACCTGGGCATCGAGTGCGCGCCCCTGACCTGGCCCGTGGGCATGGGCAAGGGGTTCAAGGGGGTGTACGACCTGCGCCGGGACGAGCTGCGGTTTTTCGTGCCCGACGGCCAGAAATCCACCCGGCCCACGGACGTGGTCCACGTCAAGGGTTTGGACGATCCCCAACTGGACGAATTGCTGGGCCGGGACGCCCGGGACCTGCGGGGGGACGCAGAGCTGCTGGCCGGGGCCGGACACCCTTTTGACCATGAGCGCTATCTGGCCGCCAGGCAGACGCCGGTGTTTTTCGGCAGCGCCATCAACAACTTCGGGATACAGGAACTCCTGGACACCTTCGTGGCCCTGGCGCCCCCGCCGCAGCCCAGGGAGGCGGAAACCGGGGTGAACGGCAACGCGGGAACGCGGGTCGTTTCCCCGCTGGAGCCGGATTTTTCCGGGGTGGTCTTCAAGATCCAGGCGAACATGGACCCGGCCCACCGGGACCGGATCGCCTTTTTACGGATTATTTCCGGCCATTTCGAGAAAGGCATGCGGGTGCGGCACCATCGGATCGGGAAAGACGTCCAGATCGCCAACGCCACGATCTTCATGGCCCACGACCGCACCGGCGTGGAAGAGGCCTGGCCCGGAGACATCATCGGGGTCCACAACCACGGGACCATCAAGATCGGGGACACCTTTTCCCTCAAGGAGCCGTTGAAATTCACCGGCATTCCCAGCTTCGCCCCGGAGCATTTCCGCCGGGTCCGGCTCAAGGATCCGATGCGGGCCAAGCAACTGGAAAAAGGGCTCTTGCAGCTCTGCGAGGAAGGCGCGGTGCAGGTCTTCCGGCCCCTGCGCGCCAACGACTACCTGCTGGGCGCGGTGGGGCCGCTGCAATTCGAGGTCACCATGGCCCGGCTCAAGGACGAGTACAACGTGGACGCCGGATACGAGCCCGTGGACATCACCGGGGCGCGGTGGATCGCCGGCGGCAAGGACGCCAAGAAGTTCATCGCGGACAACGGCCGGGACATCGCCACGGACATCGACGGGGACATGGTCTACCTCGTGTCCAACCCCTGGCGCTTGGAGCGGCTGCTGGAAACCTACGACGACATCGTGCTGCAAACCATCAAGGAGCACAGGTAGCCGGTCGCATGGATCACGCGAGCAGGAAAGTCCTGGAAGCCCGGATGCGGGAGGAAATGGCCGGTCTGCGGGAGCAGTTGGGCGATCTGGAGGAACGGGCGCGAACCGTGGAGCTGGATCAGCAGGCCGTGGGGCGGCTTTCCCGGATGGACTCCCTGGCCAACCAGAGTATCGCGGTCAACGCCCTGGGCAAGGCCAAGAGCCGTTTGGCGCGGTTGGAACGGGCCCTGTTCAGGATCGAAGACGAGGATTTCGGCCTTTGCGCCGACTGCGGCGACCCCATCGCCCCGGCCAGACTACTGGCCATGCCCGAGGCGGTGCTCTGCGTTGGGTGCGCCGAGTAGCGGTTGAGCAAGTAATTTCTTGGGATGGCCCAATGTGCCGGGCGAATTGGTTGACGCTTTTCAGGAGCGCATAATTCCTTTGCCCGCCGTGAAAAAACGAACCGCCCGCTCCCGTTGGTCGCTCAAGTCGCCAGGACCGCCAAGGAAAAGATTTTGGAAAGCAGGGAAAAAGCTGCTTTCCAAAAGCATTGCCCTCCCTTTCGGGAGTAACCAAAAATCTCTTCTTCGCGACCTTTGCGCCCTGAGCGAAGCGGGCGGTTCAATTTTATACGTATCAACAGAGAAACGACTTTTTACCACTATCTAACCGAGGAGGCTTTATGACACAGGCGCAAACCGGCAGTCAGGTCAAGGTGCACTACACTGGCCGTCTGGACAGCGGGCAGGTTTTCGACAGCTCCGCGGATCGCGAACCGCTGGAATTCACCCTGGGCCAGGGGCAGTTGATCCCCGGCTTCGAGGCCGCGGTGACCGGAATGCAGGTGGGCGACAAAAAGACCGTGACCATTGCCGCGGAAGACGCCTACGGCCCTCGTCAGGACGACCTGCTGTTCTCCGTGGAACGCTCCCAACTCCCGGATACCATCCAGCCTGAGGTGGGGCAGCAGTTGCAGGTCAACCAGGAGGGGCAGACCGCCGTGGTCACCATTTCCGAACTCACGGACACCACCATGACCCTGGACGCCAACCATCCCCTGGCCGGAGAAAACCTGACCTTTGACCTGGAAGTGGTCGAGGTGGCCTGATTCGGGTTGATAATGCCAATTCTGATTCAATAATCCGTTATTTGCTTAAAATGGTGCAGTTATCGGGGTCGGCGTCGGGGTCGGTATCGGTATCGATACCGTTTGCTGGTCTTTAACCTTAATTCAATCCCGATTCCGATACCGACCCCAATACCGGAAGATACGCTTGAATTGGAAATGGTATTACTCGTCAACGCCGGGTTTCTTCCGGCGGGCTTGAATCTTTACGCCGCGTCGGATGCATTCGACGCGGCGTTTTTGTTTTGTCGAGGTAGTATTCCGCTACCACCCATCTCTTCACATGTGGTGTACTGAATTGCTATAATTCTTTCACACTTTAAAAAAGGATGAAACAGATGGCTAAAATTCTGATGATTACCGGCGATTTCACGGAAGACTATGAAACCATGGTTCCTTTCCAGATCCTGCTGGCCGCTGGACACCAGGTGGATGCGGTGTGCCCCGGCAAGGCGGCAGGCGAGGTGGTCGCAACAGCGATCCACGATTTCGAGGGGCACCAGACCTACACCGAAAAACCGGGACACAACTTTACCCTCAACGCCACGTTTGCCGAAATAAAGGCCGAAACCTATGACGGTCTGGTGATTCCCGGTGGGCGGGCGCCCGAGTACCTGCGCCTGAATCCCGAGGTTCTTGAAATGGTGAAACATTTCTTCACGGCCGATAAGCCGGTGGCCGCCATTTGTCACGGCGCGCAACTGCTGGTGGCGGCAGGTGTGCTCAATGGCCGGACCTGTTCCGCTTACCCGGCTTGCGAACCCGAAGTGCGCGTGGCGGGCGGAAAATACGCTCCCCTGGAGATGACGGAGGCGATAACCGACGGCAAACTGGTGACCGCCCCGGCCTGGCCGGCCAATCCCGCCTGGATGGCGCAGTTCATGGCCCTGCTTGATGGCTGATTCTTTCTGAAAAGGGGAGGTTTTCCATGTGCCAACTGTTCATCAACGCCGACAGCGATCTTTGGAAAAGCCAAACCAAGTCGTTGCGGATCGACGGCGTTTCCACCAGTATCCGCATTGAAAACTTCTTCTGGACAACCCTGGAAGAGATCGCCACCCGCGATCGGATGACGGTGAATCAGTTGATCACCAAGCTGTACTTCGAGTCCATGGACGCCGATCACGACCTCGGCAATTTCACCTCTTTTCTGCGCGTCTGCTGTGCCCGTTATCACGCGCTGATGGCCGCGGGTGAATTATCCCCCGCCTTGAATGAGGAGCTTTGCAACGTCCCTTCCGCCGCAATCCTGGAGCGGGAGAGCGCCCGATGGACTGAGCGGGGCAAGCTGGTGAAAGCCGCTTCGCCGAGGAGCCGGATGCACTGAACCGCTCAGGAGCATTGACGCCAAAATCGGCAGCCCACGCATGACGGTCCGACCTTGATATTCAGGGTCGGACCTTTTTTCGTTGACCAGCGCAACGGGTACTGAAGCCGCCAGGATCGCCGGAAGGGTTCATGAATCGCCTCTTCTTTGCGCACCCCGCGTCCTGAGCGAAGCGGGCGGTTCAATTCCCTACGTGTCAACAGGTTCCGAATCATCCCGATTGCTTCCATGCCAAATGTAGTTTAATGGACTCAACATTTGGTATTGTTTCGGCTTCTCGGAGCCAGCACCGGAATTTGACGATGGCTTCCCGATGTGGGTGTAACGATCTTGGTGGATACTGGCCTTCAAGCCTGCTTCCCATCGTCAAAAAAAGGTCATGGATGCGTCCATCATTTGCTTCGAGGTTGGCTTTATGTCCCCTATGTTGGATGAAATTATGGCTGCTTCTTAAAGTTGACCTCAGGAGAAGGCATAAAGCTGATTTCGGCGTCAAGAGAAAGTTGGGCTGCATATTTTAAAATTTTAAAATAATTGAGTTAATGTCGGGGTTTGAGTTGAATAATTCTACCAAAATTGGTAGGTGGCAAGGTCTGGAATTTGGGGGGTGGAATTTTGCGAATTTCGGATAATAACGCTGTTTCCGCGACGCGGAAGCGTCGCGGGAACGGGCCGGGGCTGACTGCGTCCAGCCGGTTGCCCTCGCCGCGGAAGCCGCGTCGAGAACAACCGGCTGGACCGGACTTCGGCCTGTCTTTCCGCAAGCGAGCTTGCTCCAGCACAGCTCGAAGCCGGTCAACCCCGGCCCGGTGGGCTTTCTAAAATGAGACTTTCACATTTGGTTGCAATCGCGAGTGCGCTTATCGCTGGTGGATGCGCATACGGGCAAGGGGTTGCAGATACCCAGATCATCTACCGGCTGTGCCATGGTGATGTCCATGCCGTTCAAATGTATGTGGAACCCGAAAGCGTCATAATCACTGTGAAGCTAACCGAAGGTGCTGCGGAAACGTTCGCCTCCTTGACCGAAATGAATATTGGAAAAAATCTTATTGTGCTTGCTGGGGAGTCGAAGCTATCCAGTGCAATAGTTCGATCTCGCATCGAGTCCGGGCGGGTCGTCAGCGGCCCTCTTACAGAACCTGAGGCAAGAGACTTGCTCGGTGTGCTCCATGAACAGTTGCCATTATCACCCTGCGGTGTGGTCCAACACGGCCCTCCAGTTGACGCTGAGCCCGCTGCGCGGCCTCGGCGCAACTGAGCGCTAACGTCGACCTACCTGAGTGTTGAAAAAAATATTTGTCTGCAGTCCGTTCAAAAAAGCAAGCGCAAGGAGCAAGAAAAGCAATCCGGACACGTCCTGTGTCCGGTCCCTACGGGCTGTCGCTGCGCCACATTTTCGATTTGCCGTCCTGGCAATCGAATCAAGGTCGAAGCGTAGTTATTGATCGTAAGAGTTTGAACTTTTTGCAGCGACGCGGCAAATGGGAGTTTTTCAACTGCTACATAAGGTAGAAGCCGCATCAGGCACAACGGGTGTCCGGTGGAGATTGCCCGGGCTTTTTGAGTAGCCAAAATTATTCTTCGTCACCCCGTGATAGCGTCATCTTCGTGGACAAGCGTTCGATTTCGATCACGGTTTCAATTTCGATAGCGATTCAGGTGGCGGGTAAGGAGCGAGAACGAATTTGCCCTGTTGGCCTTGCTCTTCAACTCTTGTCAGTCCGTGTCAAAAACAGTACAGTTCCGTCTCCTTTATCAACTGACACGAGGTGAGCACGCCCATGCAAAAGAAGAAAAATTCGCGCACCGTTTACATCGTGGCCTTGGCTCTCTTTCTGGTCGGCTTTGGGACGTTGTTGATGGCTGGTCTGAAACAGAACAGCATTTATTTTTTGAATGTTTCCGAGGCATTGGCCATGCCTGCGGAGGATATTCAGCAGATTCGTCTGTTCGGGACCGTGGCCGAGGACGGCCTGGTTTTTGATCCCCAGCATATGGGGGTCCGGTTTATGCTGGCGGACAACGACGATGCGTCCCAGCGCATCCCGGTTCAGTATCGGGGCGTGGTCCCGGATCTGTTCGAGCCCGGGGCCGAGGTGATTCTGGAAGGCGGCTACTTGATCCAGGAAGGGGTCTTCAACGCCAAGACCCTGATGACCAAGTGTCCTTCGAAGTACGAGGCCGAGAATCGGTCCGGATGAGTTTTCCCCTAATTCCTTCTGCAGAAGCGGTCCGCGAGTGACGTGAGCGGGCCGTTTTTTTTGGAGCGCATTCATGCACATTATTCCGTATTACAGTCTTCTGGCCGCCCTGTTGCTCTCGTTGCTGGCGGCCGCGGCCTGCGTCCATCAAGCCTGGGAGGGCCGGTCCAAAGTGCTGCCCTGGGTGGAGAACGCCCAGATCGTGGTCTGCACCCTGGTGACCATCAGCTCGTTCTTCTTGCTCTGGGCGTTTTACGTCAAGGACTTCTCCCTGCTCTACGTCAGTCGCTACTCCGACCTGACCCTGCCGCTGTTCTACCGGCTGACCGCCTTCTGGGCCGGGCAGGCCGGGTCCATGTTGTTCTGGGCGTGGCTGGTGGTGATTTGCGGGACGATCATGCTCTTCACCAGACGATATCGGCTGCTCAGCGGCCAGACCAGGATCTTTTTCTGGATTTTCTTTTTGGGAATCCAGGCTTTCTTCATGTATCTGCTCACCGGGCATCAGAATCCCTTCATGGAAATCTCCCCCGCGCCGTTGGACGGCCAGGGGTTGAATCCGCTGCTCCAGCATCCGGGGATGATCATCCATCCGCCCACTTTGTTCATCGGGTACGCCGGGTTCACTATTCCGGCCTGTCTGGCTTTGGCCTGCTGGATCACCGGGGAGAAACATTCCTGGATCCAGATTGCCCACAACTGGACCCTGACCGCGTGGATCTTCCTCGCAGCCGGGATCATCATCGGCGGATGGTGGGCCTACCTGGAACTGGGATGGGGCGGCTACTGGGCCTGGGACCCGGTGGAAAACGCCTCGCTGATTCCCTGGCTCAGTTCCACGGCCTTCCTGCATACGGCCATCGTCGGCCAGGGCCGCAAGGCCCTGGGCAAGACCAATGTGCTGCTGATGGTTCTGACCCTGGTGCTCTGTTTCATGGCCACCTACCTGGTACGCAGCGGGGTGATCGACTCTCTGCACGCCTTTGGCGATGGCGGGGTTGGCAATCCACTGATGCTGTTCATGATGTTCAGCATGGCGGTCACGGCTCTGGTCCTGTTTTTCGGCCCGGCCCGGGATGATCGCCCCTTGAGCGGTTTGACCAGCCGACAAGGCTTGCTGGTGGTCACGGCCTGGATTTTTCTGACCTTGGGCCTAGTGGTCCTGATGGGCACTTTCTGGCCGGTGATCAGCAAGCTGTGGACCCAGAATCCCATGGGCCTGGACGCCGGGTTCTACAACCGGGTCTGTTTGCCGCTTTTCGTGGTGATCGGCGCGCTCCTGGTGATCTGCCCCTGGATGCAGTGGAAGGGGGGCGTGCGCCACGGCAAATGGCTCGCGGTCCTGGCCGGGATCTGGCTGGCCCTGGGCGTGGTTTTGTGGGTCAACGGGATTCGCATGCCTCTGGCCCTGGTCGGTGCCAGCGCTGGGTTGGCCATGGTGGTCAGCATAGTGATGCTGTTCATCCTGGATCCGTCCCTGCGGAAGCGGCGCACGGCCTGGGGGGCCTATGGGGTGCATCTGGGCGTGGCCCTGATGTTTCTGGGCGTGGCCATTTCCGGTCCGTACAAGGTGGAAGCCGAGGCCGTGCTCGCTCCCGGCGAATACATGACCATTGAAGATTACACCATCACGTATGTGGGCATGGAAACCTGGAGCACCCCGGCCATGACGGTCTTCGCCTCCCGGCTGGAAGTTTCCCGGGACGGCAAGATCATCGGCGAGCTGGCCCCGCAGAGACGCTCCTACCGGACCTGGGATCGGCCCCATGCCAAGATCGACACGCGCTTCAGCCTGGGCGTGGAACTGTATGCCACGCTGCTGGGCTTTACCGAGGACGAGATCATCAGCCTGAAAATGAGCACCCAGCCCCTGGTGAACTGGATCTGGATCGGTTGCGTTATTTTGTGTCTGGTGGGGTTCGTCGCGTTGCGCACGTCCAAGGGCAAGGACCGGGAAACCAACCCCGGAGCGGATGCGGCCACCGCCACCTCTTGAGGGCGGTGATGCGCCGTGGCTTCGTGAGCAGTGGCCCTGAATGACCCAAAGTAAACCAGCACTCGTCAGCCTGAACGGCGTTGGCCATTTTTTCGGCCAACGCCTGGTTTTTCGCCAGGTATCCCTGGACGTCGCGCCGGGCGAGGTGGTGCTGGTCCTGGGGCCCAACGGGGCCGGGAAGTCCACCCTGCTTCAGATCGTCGCCGGGCTGCTGACCCCTGGAAGCGGGGAGGTGGCCTGGAATCTGGAACACGGCGAGATCGGCTATCTTGGCCACGGGACCTGCGTGTACCCGTTTCTGAGCGCCTCGGAGAACCTGTTGTTCTGGGCCCGGATGCACGGCATGACGCCATCGATCTCGGAAATCTCCACGGTCCTGGACCGGGTGGAGTTGAAAGCCGCGGCCTTGGAGCGGGCCGGCACCTTTTCCCGGGGCATGGCCCAGCGGCTCAGCCTGGCCCGCGTCCTCCTGCTCAACTCCCGGATGCTGCTCCTGGACGAACCGGCCACGGGTCTGGACACGGCCTCCCGGGCCATATTGGACCGAGAGATCGGCCAGGCCAGGGCTCGCGGGGCCGCCGTGGTCTGGGTCAGCCACGATGCCCGTCGAGACGCTCTCCTGACGGACCGGGTGCTGGTGCTGCAAGGCAAGCGGCAGGCTTTTCTGGGGAGCGCGAACGACTACTTGGAGTGGTCCGGTGATGCCTAGATTTTTGGTCCTGGCGCGCAAGGATCTGGGCCTGATGCTCGGCCTGGGTCTGGGTTTGGCCCAGACGATCCTGCTGGGGCTGTTGATCATCTTCGTCTTCAGTCTTTCCCTGCCCGTGGGCGAGACCATGACCGGCCAGGCCGCGGCGGCCATCTTCTGGCTGGCTTCGGTCTTCGGCTTGGTTCTGCTGTTCAATGCTTTGTATCACCTGGAGGAGGCCAACGGCGTCCGTCTGGGGCTGCTCCTGGCGCCCATCAGTCCGGGGACCGTGTTTCTGGGCAAGGCCCTGGCCGGGGCCGCGCTGCTGCTGCTGGCCCAGATTTTTTTCCTGCTCGGGCTGGTGGTTTTTCTCGGCCAATCCCTGTATGGCCAGTGGGCGTCGGCTTTGGGTCTGGTCCTGGCCGTGGACCTGGGCCTGGTTGTTCTGGGTTCCCTGCTGGGCGCGCTCAGTCAGGGGCAGGCGGCCAGGGAGTCCCTGCTCAGCGTGATTCTCTTTCCGCTGCTGGTGCCCCTGCTCCTGGGCGGCGTCAAACTGGGCGGGGGCCTGTTGTCCGGGGTCGGGTTCCAGGACGAATCCCAATGGCTGACGTTGATTCTGGCCTTCGACGCCCTGTTCGCCGCGGTGGCGTTGATTCTGTTTCCCCTGGTCTTCCGGGAGGGATGACAGTCCGTTGAAAAACTCCCAATTGCTGCGTCGCTGCAAAATGTTCAAACTCTCACGTATGAATAAATACGCTTCGACCTTGATTCGATTGCCAGGACGGCAAATCGAAAATGTGGCGAAGCCACAGCCCGCAGGGGCCGGACACAGGACGTGTCCGGATAGCTTTTTTGCTCCTTGCACTTGGGGTTTTTGAACGGACTGTGGATAAGGACTTTTTCAACACTCAGATGAGCCGCACATGAAGAATTCCGTCTTGCTTTCGACCCTGGCCGTGGCGGCCGCGTTGACCCTGGTGGCCGCGCATCTGGCCATCTGGCTGCATGCCCCGGTGGAGGCGACCATGGGGCTGGTGCAAAAGATATTCTACCTCCATCTGCCCCTGGCCTGGTGGGCCCTGCTCAGTTTTTTCCTGGTCTTCGTGGGCAGCGTGGGCGTGCTGGTGCGCAAAACTCCGGTCTGGGACGCCCTGGCCGGTGCGGCCGCGGAACTGGGCGTTTTGTTCAGCGGTTTGGCTCTGATCACCGGCTCCCTGTGGGCCAGGCCCATCTGGAACGTCTGGTGGACCTGGGACCCCCGGCTGACCACGGCCCTGATCATGTGGTTCGTGTACATGGGCTACCTGGTGCTGCGCACCTCCCCGATCCCCGAGGTCAAACGCCGGACCCTCTGCGCGGTGCTGGGCATCGTGGCCTTCGTGGACATCCCGCTGGTCTTTTTCTCCACCCGGTTGTGGCGCAGCATTCATCCGTCCGTGATGTCCTCTTCCGGAGGGGGCATGGAACCCGAGATGTGGCAGGCCATGGGGGGGTCCCTGGCCGCGGTGGGCCTGCTCTGGATTGTTTTGGTCGCGTTGCGCGTCCGGCAAATCTTGTCCCAGGACCGCCTGGACGGCCTTTGGGCCGCCCGGCTTTAACAGTCCGTTGAAAAACTCCCAATTGCTGCGTCGCCACAAATAGTTCAAACTCTCACGTATAAATAAATACGCTTCGACCTTGATTCGATTGCCAGGACGGCAAATCGATAATGTGGCGCAGCCACAGCCCGCAGGGGCCGGACACAGGACGTGTCCGGTAGCTTTTTTTGCTCCTTGCACTTAGGATTTTTGAACGGACTGCCAACAAGGGACTTTTCTGAGTCTCCGGGCGTCGAAAGCCCACGCGTATTCGTATCGTCAACGGTTCTCCGTCGACATTGAGCCTTCTCTTTTTTCTCGATTCTCGCCGACCATGTTTCACCAGTTCAAAAATCCCAAACTCTACGTCATGTTCCTGACCGACGGCCTGCTGTTCGCCCTGGCCATGGTCCTGAGCTATCTGATTCGTTTCGATTTTCACGTGGACGACCTCTACCAGGTGCAGATGATTCACCTGGTGATGATTGCCCTTCCGCTGAAACTGGCGGTGTTCACGGTTTTCGGGCTGTACCGGGGCATGTGGCGGTACACGGGGTTGGGCGATTTGTGGCACGTGGTCCAGGCGGCATTGATCAGCAGCCTGCTCCTGGTTGCCCTGATGTTCACCTGGAACCGCCTGGAAGGATACCCGCGCACGGTGTTCGTCCTGGACGCAGCCTTCACCATGCTTTTTGCCGGAGGGCTGCGGATGGTGATCCGTTCCGGGTACACCATGCAGGGCAGCATCCGCAATTTTCCCTGGTGCGTTCCCTTGCGGCGTACGCCCAAGGGCAGGCGGGTTCTGATCCTGGGAGCCGGGGACGCCGGGGAAAAGATTCTGCGTGAGATTCAGGAAAATCCAGACCTGGATCATCATGTCGTGGGATTTCTGGACGACGACCTGGGCAAGAGGGGGCGGACACTGCACGGAGTCCCGGTACTGGAAGAGATTGCCATGCTGCCCTACATCGTGGAAAAGGTGCGACCGGACGAGCTGTTGATCGCCCTGCCCTCGGTCAGCGGCACCCGAATGCGTTCCATCGTCGAGTTGTGCAAGCAGGTAGGCGTTTCCTTCAAGACGTTGCCGGTGATCGGGGAGATCATCGACGGCAAGGTCAGCGTACGCTCCTTGCGGGAAGTCAATTTTCAAGACTTGTTGGGCCGCCCTGCCGTTACCCTGGACGACGACGGCATCCGCGGGATACTGGCCGAGAGGACCATCCTGGTCACGGGAAGCGGGGGGTCCATCGGTTCGGAACTCTGTCGGCAGATTATCCGCTACGCGCCAAGAAGGCTGATTCTTTTGGATTCCGGCGAGACCAATCTCTATTCCATTCAGATGGAATTGGAGCACGAGCATCGCTTTACGGACTATGTTCCGGTACTGGGCCAGGTGCAGGACGAGGCTCTGATGGAGGACGTGTTCACTGCCTACGCTCCGGAGGTGGTCTTCCACGCCGCAGCCTACAAGCATGTTCCCATGCTGGAGAATAACCCCTGGCAGGCTGTATTGACGAACATCGTCGGCAGCAAGGTGGTCATGGAGAAATCCCTGGCCCACGGAGTGCAGCGTTTCGTGCTTGTTTCCACGGACAAGGCGGTACGACCCACCAACGTGATGGGGGCCAGCAAGCGGGTGGCCGAGTTGCTGCTGCGGGGTATCCAGAACGGCCGGACCCGGTTCATGGCCGTGCGTTTCGGAAACGTGGTGGGGTCTTCCGGTTCGGTGATCCCCCTTTTTCGCCGCCAGATAGAATTGGGTGGGCCAGTGACCGTGACCCATCCGGAAATGATCCGCTACTTCATGACCATTCCCGAATCCGTGCAGTTGATCCTGCAAAGCGCGACCCTGGGGAAGGGCGGTGAAATTTTCGTCCTGGACATGGGCACCCCGGTGCGCATCCTGGACATGGCTCGTGACCTGATCCGGCTTTCCGGCAAGGAGCCGGACGTGGACATTCCCATTGTGATCACCGGTCCTCGGGAGGGGGAGAAGCTTTTCGAGGAGCTGGTGATGGAATCCGAGGGGGTGGACAGTACCAGCCACGAGAAAATCATGGTCTTGCACGAGGATGGGCTTAACGGCGAGGCCGAGGACTGGAACGTGCGGTTGGCTGTTCTGTACAAATTGATGGACCAGCTCCAGGCCGCGGCCGGACGGCATGATGCCGTCGCGATCAAAGACATCCTCGGTCGGATCGTCCCGGAATACAAGGCGCAATGCGGGCATCCGCTGTTTTCCTCCGATGATGTGGAGGAGAAGGCCGTCTCGGTGCCGGTGATGGAGAGCGCCGAGAGAAACCCAAGCGAAAACCTGAGGGAGACGGCATGAGCGGAAACTCCATCGGTCGCGTCTTTTGCCTGACCACCTTCGGCGAGTCCCACGGGCCCGGCCTGGGCGGGGTGGTGGACGGGTGTCCGGCGGGGATCGCTCTGGACGAGGCCGTGATCCAGCGGGAATTGGATCGCCGCAAGCCCGGGCAGGGGCTGGGGACCACCAGTCGCAAGGAGTCAGATCGGGTTCGGCTGCTGTCCGGCGTGTTCCAGGGCAGGACCACGGGAACGGCCATCGGCTTCTTTATTGCCAACGAGGACCAGCGTTCCCGTGATTACGGGCCGCTGGAGTTCCTGCACCGTCCCGGACACGCGGACATCACCTACCAGGCCAAGTACGGCATCCGGGATTACCGCGGCGGCGGCCGGTCCTCGGGCCGTGAGACTGTCTGCCGGGTGGTGGGCGGGGCCATTGCCCAGGAGGTTCTGGCCGCTGAAGGCGTCGCCGTGACCGCGTACACGGTGGAGTTGGGCGGGATCGGACTGGAGAGCGTGTCCAACTCCGGGAGCCATTGTGAGACCGGCTCCGGAGCAAGTTGGGGAGTGGACTTGGAAGGCGTGGCGGAGCGCCCGTTTTTCGCCGCTCATCCCGAATTGATCGGCCCCTGGGAGGAGCGGATCAAAGATGTACGCGGCCAGGGCGACACCCTTGGCGGGATCGTGGAGATTCAGGCTCTGGGGGTTCCGGCGGGCCTGGGTGAACCCGTATTGGACAAACTGGACGCCCGTCTCGCGTATGCCCTGATGGGCGTGGGCGCGGTCAAGGGCGTGGAGATCGGGGCCGGGTTCGCGACGGCCCGGATGCTTGGCAGCACGAACAACGATCCGATCCTCGCCGGTGGATTCGCTTCCAACAACTCCGGAGGCGTTCTCGGTGGGATCAGCTCCGGCCAGCCCCTGGTGGTCCGGGTCGCGGTCAAGCCCATCCCCTCCATCGCCAAGCCCCAGACCACCGTGGATCAACACGGTCGGGAGCACGAACTGCGTATCGGCGGTCGCCACGACATCTGCGCTATCCCCCGGATCGTTCCGGTGCTCAAGGCCATGGTCTGCCTGACCCTGGCGGACCTGCTCCTGCTGCATCGCGCGGCGGGTGATTCACGTTCGTAAGTTTCCTTGATAACCCCCCTGGAGGTAGTCTCATGAGCACGTTGACGGCAACATCCGCCTGGAAGACCCTGGCCAGCCAGGCCGAGGTCATGAAGCGTCGCCACATGCGCGATCTTTTTACTGAAGACGCCGCTCGGTTCGACCGATTTTCAGCCACGGTGAACGATATCCTCGTGGACTACTCCAAGAATCTCATCACCGAAGAGACCATGCACCGGTTGCTGGACCTGGCAAAAGAAGCCGAGGTGGAAACGTGGCGGGGAAAGATGTTCGGCGGGGAGCGGATCAATTTTACGGAAAACCGGGCTGTTTTGCATGTGGCGCTGCGTAATCGGTCCGAGCGGGCGATCAAGGTTGACGGGCGGGACGTGATGCCGGATGTCCGGGCAGTGTTGGCCAGGATGCGCGCCTTCAGCGACGCGGTCCGCGATGGGATATGGCTGGGGTTTACCGGCAAACGGGTTCGGGACGTGGTCAACATCGGCATCGGCGGATCGGATCTGGGACCGTACATGGTCGCCGAAGCGCTGAAGCCCTACGGCCATCCGGATCTGCGGATGCATTTCGTGTCCAATGTGGACGGCACGCACATCGCCGAAACCCTGAAACAGTGCGATCCGGAAACCACGCTGTTCCTGGTGGCCTCCAAGACCTTCACCACCCAGGAAACCCTGACCAACGCCCAGACGGCCAAGGACTGGCTGCTGCGCTCCCTGACCGACCCGGCGGCCGTGGCCAAACACTTCGCGGCCATGTCCACGAACACGGAGAAGGTGCGGGAATTCGGCATCGACCCGGAGAACATGTTCGAGTTCTGGGACTGGGTCGGCGGGCGCTACTCCCTGTGGTCGGCCATCGGGCTGCCCATAGCCGTGTTCATCGGCATGAATCGCTTCGAGGAGCTGCTGGACGGGGCCTTTGTCATGGACGAGCATTTCCGGACCGCCCCGCTGGAACGCAACGTGCCGGTGATTCTGGCCTTGCTGGGCATCTGGTACAACAATTTCCTGGGCGCCCAGAGCCATGCCATCCTGCCCTACGACCAGTATCTGCACCGTTTTCCGGCCTATTTTCAGCAGGGCGACATGGAGAGCAACGGCAAGCGGGTCACCCGGGACGGCGAGACGACGGACCACTCCACCGGTCCGGTGATCTGGGGCGAGCCCGGAACCAACGGCCAGCACGCTTTTTATCAGCTCATTCACCAGGGCACCAAGCTGATTCCCGCGGATTTTCTGGCCCCGGCCCAGAGCCACAACCCGCTGGGCGACCATCATGAAATTCTGCTCTCCAACTTCTTCGCCCAGACCGAGGCCCTGATGCGCGGCAAAACCGAGGCCGAGGCGCGCCGGGAACTGGAGGCCTCGGGCATGGACCGGGCGCGGATCGAAAAGATCCTGCCGCACAAGGTGTTTCCGGGCAACCGGCCCACCACCTCCATCCTTTTCCCAAAACTGACGCCCCACGTCCTGGGCAGCCTGATCACCCTGTACGAGCATAAGATTTTCGTCCAGGGCGTTGTTTGGCGAATCAATTCCTTTGATCAGTGGGGCGTAGAGCTGGGCAAGGAACTGGCCAAGGCCATCCTGCCGGAACTGCCCGGAGCCGACCCTGTTTCCGGCCATGACGCGTCCACCAACGGGCTGATCACTGCGTATAAGAAGATGCGTGGGTGATCATGACGTCGCAATCCTCCATCCCGCTTCCTATCCAGCACCAGTACGCCGACGAACTAAGCCATTGCTACGGTTGCGGTCGGAACAATCCGGACGGGCTGCAAGTGAAAAGCTTCTGGGACGGGCAAACGTCCGTGGCCAGGTTTACGCCCAAACCGGAGCATATCGCCGTGCCAGGGTTCGTGTATGGCGGACTGCTGGCTTCGCTGGTGGATTGCCACGGCGTGGGGACGGCCGCGGCGGGGGGAGCTGACCGGGCCGAAGGCGAGCCTCTGGGACGATACGTCACCGCGTCGCTGCACGTGGACTTTCTCAGGCCGACCCCGCTGGGCGTGGAGCTGGAGCTGCGCGGCCGGGTCCGGGAGCGCAAGCGCCGCAAGCTGGTGGTGGAGGTGGAGATTCTGGTCAATGGCGTGGTCACGGTCCGTGGGGAAGTGGTGGCCGCGCCCATGCCCGCGAATATGGAATTGCAAGGTTGATATCATTGGATGACGTAACGCAAAAGGCGGCCCATATGGGCCGCCTTTTTGCGTTGTGGGGAAACCGAGGGGGCGTTATTCCTGAAACAGCTCCGTGAACTCACCATACCCCTCCAGCTCCAAATCTTCCCGGGGGATGAAGCGCAAGGCCGCGGAATTGATGCAGTAGCGCAGGCCGGTGGGCACCGGACCGTCGGGGAAGACGTGGCCCAGGTGGGAGTCGGCGTGTTTGCCGCGGACCTCGGTGCGGCGCATGAACAGCTTGCGGTCCACATGCTCGGTGATGTTCTCGGCGACCAATGGCTTGGAGAAGCTGGGCCATCCCGTTCCGGAATCAAACTTGTCCAGGGTGCTGAACAGCGGTTCACCGGAAATCACGTCCACATAGATGCCCGGGCGCTTGTTGTCCCAGTAGGCGTTCTTGAAAGGCGGCTCCGTTCCATTCTCCTGGGTGACCTGGAACTGGAGCGGGGTCAGCTTGGCTTGCAGCACGTCACGGGAAGGCTTGATGAATGGAGCGGCAAATCCCTTGGCCGTGGTGCGTGGCTGGACTTCGGTGCCGCTCCAGTGCGCGTCCAGGAAGGGCTGGCGACCGGACAGCACTCGATATCGTTGATAGTGGGTCGGGTTGGTTTCGGAGTAATTCTGGTGATAGTCCTCTGCGGGATAGAAGGCTTGGCCCGGAAGGATCGGGGTGGTCACGGGCTTGGAGAAACGGCCGGAGGCGTCAAGGGCCTTCTTGGAGGCTTCGGCGGTGATGCGCTGGGCTTCGTTGTTGTAGAAGATCGCGGTCTTGTACTGCGATCCGCGATCCGCGAACTGACCCCCTGGGTCCGTGGGATCAATGGAGCGCCAAAAGGCGTCCAGGATTTCGGAGTAGGACGTCTTCGCGGGATCGAACCGGATCTGGACCGCCTCGACATGGCCGGTGTCGCCGCCGACCACTTGCTCATAGGTGGGGTGTTCCACGGTTCCTCCGGTGTAGCCGGAAATCGCCTCCAGGACACCGTCCAGGTTGCGGAGGTCGGATTCCAGACACCAGAAGCACCCTCCGGCCAGGGTGGCCGTCTGGATGGTTTCAGGGGCGTGCTGCATGGTGCTCTCCTTGGCTTCAGCCATGGTTGTCGCGATCATCAGAGTCAGTATCGTAATCAGTGCCATGATGGTGAATGTGTCCGTTCCTGTGTATTTACTCATTCTTGCCTCTTGCGTGAAACGGTTGCCGGAATGGATCAAATAAGATCGGGAATCGGTATGGCAAGAAGGCGAATGCGACAGGGTGGAGAATAACAGTGCCGGAAGCCTGTATAGGCAAAGGGATCGTGGGGCGGCGGAGTCGGGAAATGACTCAAGGGCATGGACAAGACGCATCCATGCATGCGCACGTGAAGCGTCATGCGGGATGGTGAAGCACTAGGAGAACAGGGCGTTAAACCCTGAGGGAGGGGGTAGCCGGAGGGCGGGACGATGCTGCTATTTTCGGCCGCTTCCCCGACATTGCGGACACAGGCCGAACAGGTACATTTTGTGGCCGGTCAAGGTAAAGTCGTGGTCCTTGGCCAGTTGTTCCTGGAGGCTTTCAATTTGGTGGTCCACGACTTCTTCGCTGCGGCCGCAACTGGTGCAGATCAGGTGGTCGTGATGGGCTTGGCCGAAGGTCGGCTCGTAGCGGGAGACGCCGTCCCCGAAGTTGACCTCCCGGGCGATCCCGGAGTCGGAGAGCAGTTTCAGGGTCCGGTAGACGGTGGCTTGTCCGACACGCTGATCGATCTGCTTGACCAGATTGTAGAGTTCCTCGGGGGATACGTGGTCCTTGGTGTTCCAAAAAACGTCGAAAATCAGACCACGTTGGGCGGTGAACTTGAGCTTTTTCTTGCTCAGGAAGTGGAAAAACTGATTGCGCGCATCGTGCATGGTTGGCATCTCCAAGGAAAGATTGATTTTGCTCTACAGCGCATCTCACTCTCTGTCAATGTATGCCCCATAGCGCGGGTGTGTGTAAAAAATAAGTAATTTCAGTGTATTGACATTGAGGTCAAGAGAAATTATGGGTATATGGCCATGACGCGCCATTTCGTTAACTGGGGTTCCAGCCTCTAAGGTACGGCCATGAATGGAATGTGCTGAGTGGTTGCATATCGGATGGCACGAAAGAAAGGAAGGTTTGCGTCCGCCAGCGGATGGAAAAAATGAAGGGCCGAGGCCCCCAGACCCTTTGATTCCTCGACTTTTGGAGCGTTTCATGATCAAGAACAGTCAATGCCCGCGAATCCGAATCAACACCAAATTTTGCTCATGTACGCATCAGGGCTGCCCGAAGCATGGGCTGTGCTGCGAGTGCCTTCACTACCATCGCCAGCGTCGCGAACTGCCGGCGTGTTATTTCACCGAGGATGAAGAGCGTTCCTACAACCGAAGCATCGATTTTTTCGTGCAACGACGCACTCCCAAATGACACCTCCCTTGAATCCTATGGACTCCTTGAACATGGGGTGCCTGAAACACCTTCTCGGCATCGTGGCCAACTCCTTTGACGCCTACTCGGCGGTCCTGTTTTTGTCCAACGAGGAAGGCGTCCTGAGGATGGCGGCGCATTTCAGCCTCGGGGACGATGTGGCCGAGGGGGCGGAGGTCGTGCCGGGCAAGGGGTTGGTGGGCTGGATTTTACGCAATGATCAACCGCTCCTTGTCAACAACTTCGAGTTGCAGACTGAATCTTTGGGGTACTACTCTGGACGAAGTGAATCAGCTGTCAAGTCGTTCATGGGATGTCCCTTGCGCGACGGGCAGGGGATCGTCTGCGTGGACAGCAAGAAAAGTTACTCCTTCAGCACCAAGGACCAAAAAATTCTGCATCAGTTCGCGGAATTCATTGCCAAATTGCAATTGGATTCCTGTCGCCAGGAGACCAATAGGCAGGATTTCGTTTATTACCAGGCTTTGCGGGAAATCCAGGAACTTCGCCAACGGTATCCGCTTTGGTCCGCTTATCTGAATCAATTCCTCCATATCTTGGCCCGCACCACGGGGACCAAACACGTGGCCCTGGCCGCGCGAGATGAGTTCGGCCAAAATTTTTTCATCGAGGGCTGGACGGACGACTTTCCCATCAATCAGCGTTCGAAAAACGAAAAATATCCCTTCGGCAGCGGGCTCGTGGGCTGGGTGTTCAAGAATGCAAAACCGGTTTTTTCCGCGGACGCCGAGTCCGGCCATACCGGGTCGACCCTTTTCGCCAAGGACGTCATCGGAGGACTGGCCTTGCACACCGTGATCTGTCTGCCGCTGAGCGTACACAAGCGGACCAGGGCGGTGCTGATCCTCGCCGATGAGGCCCCGCGGGATATCGCCGATGAAATGCGGTTTTTTTTGCGTCTGGTCACGGAGTATCTGGAGTTTTTTCTGGAAAATCTGTATCTCAAGAACCATGTGAGCAAACTGCGAGCCCAACTCTCCCCCAAAACGTCTCCGATCTTTCCAAATAACGAAGCCCAGGACTTGCCACCAAGCTGAGGCGGCTGTATCAGTTCTGACGCCATGTCGCCGCGAGGCGCGAGGCGCGAGGCGCGAGGCACGAGCGACCTTCAGAGCTTGCCGTTTTTTTTCGCTTATCTAGGCCATCAGGCCCGACGTGGTTTTCGTGCCTCTTTTCGGCTGCTCCCGGCTTTCGCCGCACACTTTCCGTAATTCACAAGGTGGACTGCCTCGATGTTTCTCCAACGTTTTTTTTCGCTCATGAGCAAGGATCTGGCCATGGACCTGGGTACGGCCAACACCCTGGTCTATACACCCAAAGACGGCATCGTTTTGAACGAGCCGTCCGTCGTGGCCCTGGACAACCGAAGTGGAAACGTGCTGGCGGTGGGCAGGGAGGCCAAGGAGTTTCTGGGGCGGACCCCGAAAAGCATCCGGGCTATTCGCCCGCTGAAGGACGGGGTCATCGCGGACTTCGAGGTCACCAAGGAGATGATCGCCTACTTCGTGCGCAAGGTGATCCGGGGGATGCGGCTGGTCAAGCCGATGATCATCATCGGCGTGCCGGCGGGCATTACGCAGGTGGAAAAACGGGCGGTCATCGAGTCCGGGACCCAGGCCGGAGCCCGTGAAGTCCGATTGATCGAGGAGCCTATGGCCGCGGCCATAGGCGCGGGATTGCCCATTGACCAGCCCATCGGGAACATGGTCGTGGACATCGGTGGCGGTACCACCGAGGTGGCCGTACTTTCGCTTTCTTCCGTGGCCTACTCCGAGTCCGTGCGCATCGCCGGGGACGAGATGAACGAGGCGATTCAACGGTACGTGCAGGACAAGTACCAGATGCTGATCGGTGAAAACATGTCTGAAAGGGCCAAAATCGCCATCGGCTCGGCCTATCCGTTGAAGACGCCGCTTTCCATCGAAATCGGGGGGAAAAACATGGTGGACGGCAACCCCCGTACCCTGACCCTGCATGACGCCGAAATCCGAGAGGCGATCCAGGAACCGGTCAACGCCATCGTCCTGGCGGTTCGCAGGGCGCTGGAAAAGACCCCGCCGGAACTGGTGGCCGACGTGGCCAGCAACGGCCTGTACCTGGCCGGAGGGGGGGCGCTGCTCAAGGGGCTGGACGATCGTATTTCCGAAAGTTCCCATATTCAGGTGATCACGGACGACGATCCGCTGACCACCGTGGTGCGCGGAGTGGGGAAGGTGCTTGAAAACCAGAAGCGGTTTGCTTCGGTGTTCATCAACTAGTTTTCATCCGGAAACGGCCCTTTTTCCTTTTGGCTGCGTCAGTCTTCACAATTATTTCGTCAACGTATTGCTATACGCCTCCTCATAATTGTTTGACTTCCTTGCCAAAAGAAAAAATTGCTCGTTTCCGGATTGAAAACCGGCAGTTTCAGCATCCGGAAACAAAAGAGTTTCCGGATGGAAACCAATCAGCGCCGACCGTCGCTCCGTCCTTCTCTTTCCTTCAGTAATTCGGCCAATTTGGCGTCCACTGCCTCCAGGCGACTTTCCAGTTTCAGCCAGACCTTGGCCGGGTCCTCTTTCGTCCCTTCCTCGATGGCCTTCTCCTCCATCGCTCCGACGATGATTCCCACCACCAAATTGATGACCGTGTACGTGGTCACGATGATAAACGGCACGAAGAACATCCAAGCTTGCGGATAGACTTCCATAACCGGCCGGACGATGCCCATGGACCAGCTTTCCAGGGTCATGATCTGGAACAAGGTGTACAACGAGCCGCCGATGGAGCCGAACCACTCCGGGAAGGCCGCGGAGAACAGCTTGGTGGAGATGACCGCGCCGACGTAGAAGATGATGCCCACGATACCGGCCACGGAACTGACCCCGGGCAGGGCGTGGAGCATGGCCGCGATGACTCGGCGCATGTTGGGCAGGGCGGAGATCATCCGCATCACCCGCAGCACGCGCAGCGACCGCAGCACGGCCAGACCTCCTTGGCTGGGCACCAGGGAGATGGCCACCACCAAGAAATCGAACACATTCCACCCTTCCCGGAAGAAGTTTCGGCGCTGGGCGTACAGCTTCAGTCCGATCTCTACGATGAAAATGGTCAGGCATATCCGGTCGATGCCCAGGAGCAACGGGCCGGCCAGTTCCATGGCCCGGGCCGAGGTTTCCAGGCCGAGAACGATGCCGTTGATGATGATCACGAAAATAACCGCGTTCTGAAATCGGCTGTTCTGGACGAGGTTCAGGATTCGATCGCGAGTGCTCGCGCTGGGTGTGGTGGTCATGGGGTTGGTTTGTAAAATGATGGTTGAGGAAAAGGATCAGATGATTGTTGAACACGTCCTCTTAGCGGCAGTCCGTTCAAAAATCCCAAGTGCAAGGAGCAAAGAAAGCTCAAGGTCGAAGCGTATTTATTGATGCGTGAGAGTTTGAGCTTTTTGCGGCGACGCGGCAATTGGGAGTTTTTCAACGGACTGTCAGGACGATTTCTGGAATTCTATTGTGAGATGCCTGGGCTCCCAAGCCCCACCCCAGAAGGAAAAGACCTCGCTGCTGTGAAACGTGGATCTTACCGTGACATGCTCCTGGCCGCTAATGGACAGGCCGTCCTTTTTCAGGCCGAGGTCCACGAAGTATTCCATGTCCGCCACCAGCAAATGCACGGTTTTGGGCTCGATCGAGGCCGGCACGGCGCAGGGGACGAAAAAGTCGTAAACCACTCGATGGCCCTGGATGACGGCCCGGAAGTCCGTGACCGCGGCTACGTGAAAGGACGAGCCGTTGACCTTGATCTGGATGAAGTAGTCGTATTCGCTCAGATACTCGAACGCTCCTTGGCGGACCTCATTGATCTCCTCGTCTGAAAAGACACCGTCTCCGTCCGCGTCGAACATTTCCATGATCTGGCTGCTGAACATTTCGTCAAAGGTCCAGCGGTGGTGAAATCCGACCAGCCCCGTGGCGTCGAACCGGGCCTCGATGGCGTAGTCCACCCAGACGTGCGGATGGGCTCGGGCTGGTTGCGCGGTCATGAAGAGCAACGTGGTCACGGCCAGAAAGAGGCTGATCCAACGGAGCCGGTGCATGGCGTTGGTCCTTTGCTCTTGTTGTGAGAGGGTCGCGGCCAAAACGGATTACCTTTCCACGAACGGTGTCCCTGAACGATCATCCGGATGCTCATCCTGAAGTGCGTCCAATATGCCTGCCGGTCCGCCCACGACCACGGTGACCATCCGGTCCATCGCCAGCCGGCGGGCCAAGGCGTCTCCGGCATCTTCCCGGGTGACCCGCGCGACGTGGTCGGTGTACGTTGTCAGGTAGTCCGGCGCAAGGTCGTAAAACCCGATCATCCCCAGGGTCGCCGCGATGTCGCTGTTGGAGGCCAGGCCCAAGGGAAAGCGGCCGATGATGTTGTCCTTGGAAGCGGCCAGCTCCTCTTCGGTCACGCCTTCGCTGATAAAGGCGGCCAGGGCGTCGCGCAGCACGGTCAGGGCGTCGGCGGCCTGATGGACTCCGGTCTGCATGGTGATCAGGAACGGACCTTCCGCGGCCATGGGCTGAATGTGGCTGGAGACGGAGTAGGCCAGCCCCCGCTCGGTGCGCACGTCCTGAAAGAGCCGGGAGGTGAACCCGCCGCCTCCGAAGACGTGGTTGGCCACACTCAGGGGAAAGCGGTCCGGATCGTCCAGGCGCAGGAGCGGTCCGCCCATGACAATATGAGCCTGCTCCGAAGGAAAGGGAATGTGCTTCATGATCGGTTCGGATGGTATTTCCGGTGAGGGCAGGGCCGCGGGGCGCTCGCCTTGGGGCAGGGCCGCGCCGATGCGTTGGCTCAACGCTTGGGCGGCGTTCATGGACAGGTCGCCGGTCAGGGCCAGGACGGCGTTTTGCGCTGTATAGTGGCGCTGAAAAAAAACTCGAACCAGTGGCCCCTCCAGGGTGGGTACGCTCTGTTCCGTTCCCAGTGGGTGGACGGCGTAGGGATGGTCGCCGTAGGCCAGACGGTAGAATTCCCTGGAAGCCATGGCTCCCGGCTCCTGGCGATCCCGCTGCAGGGCCTGCAGGGCCTGGCGGCGGGCCCTGGCCAGATCATCCTCGGGAAAAGCCGGATCCGCGAGCAGGGACACGAAAGTCGCCAGGGCGACTTCCATCCAGTCCGGCTCGGTCAGGGTGCGCAGACGGACGATGGCCATGTCCCGGGCCGCGCTGGCGCTGAACTGAGCCCCCACGGACTCGAAGCGCTCGGCCACGGTGTCCGCGTCCAGGTCCGACGTGCCGAAGGCCAGGGCCAGGTTGGTCATCCGGGCCAACCCTCCGTGGTCGCCGTCCCGGGCCGAGCCGGCGTCGAAGACCAGCCGGATGTCCAGCATGGGCAGGGTCGGAGCCGGAGCGAAAAGCACGCGCAGCCCGTTGGACGTGGTCCAGGTTTCAAAATCAGCGGCCCGGGCCGGGGGTGTCGGCCCGCAAAGGAGACCGAGCAGCAACAGTAGGGCAAGGGCGTGCAGGCCGACGGAAGAATGAAGAGCTGGATTAGTGGTCAGATGGTTCATGCTGGGATCCTTGGCGGTTTGGGGAGGCGGAGCCATTCGTTTCGGACATGGGCAACGGATCCAGGATGGCCACGGTGCGGGTGTCTGGGATCAGGTAGGTCAGGGCCACGCGTTGGACATCTTCGGCGGTCACGGCCCGGACGCGTTTGGCGTACTCCTCGCCGACCCGCCAGCCCAGGCCGATGGTTTCCAGCATGCCCAGCTCGAAACCCTGGGCGTTCAGGGAGTCCCGGCGAAACACCTCCGAGGCGATCACCTGAGCCTGGACCCGCCGCAGTTCCTCCTCGGTCACGGGCTCGTCGCACAGACGATGGACCATGTCCAACAAGGCCTGTTCCAGGTTTTCCAGTTTGGTTTCCGACGAGGGCGTGGCCGAGAGGGTGAACAATGTCTGAAGGCGGCTGAAGCCGCTGTATCCGGCGCTGGCGCTCAGGGCCAGTTCTTGTCCGCGCACGAGTTCGCGGTCCAGGCGAGAGGCTTGACCCGAGGCGAGCACTCCGGCGGCGACCATCAGTGCGTAGGCGTCCGACAGGTCCCCTGCGTCCTCCCTGAGCGTCGCCAGGCTCGGGGTCTTCCAGCCCATCACCAAGTGCGGCAGTTCCGCGGGAACCCGCAGGACAACCCTTCGTTCGCCCCGCTGGGGAACCTCTGTCCGGGGTTTGACCTCGGGCAGAGGCCGAGCTGGAATGGGGCCATAGTGGCGCTGGGCCGCTGCAATCACCTCGGTTGGGTCCACGTCCCCGGCCACCACGATTACGGCGTTGTTGGGCGCGTACCAGGCGTCGTACCAGGCCTGAACGTCCTCCAAAGCGTAGTTCTCGATGTCGGTCATCCAGCCGATCACCCCGTGGCCGTAAGGGCTGTTCAGAAATGCCGCGGCCATGAATTGTTCGTGCAGCAGGGCGGTGGGCCGGTCGTCCCGGGTCAATCGACGTTCCTCGACAACCACGTCCCGTTCCGGTTGAAACTGCTCTTCGGTCAGGCGCAGGGCGCGCATTCGCTCGGCCTCCATGGCCATGGCCGTTTCCCAGTGCGCACTGCCCAGAACCTGGTAGTAGGCCGTGAAGTCCTGGCCGGTGAAGGCGTTCTGGTTGCCGCCGAGGCGGGCGATGATTCGGGTGAACTCGCCGGGAGGGTAGGCTTCGCTGCCCCGGAACATCATGTGCTCAAGCATGTGGGAGATTCCGGTGATGCCGCTGTGCTCGTGTCTGGAGCCGACATCATACCAGATTTGATTGGTGACCACCGGTGCGCGGGGATCGGGCAGCACCAAAACAGTCAGCCCGTTCTCCAGGCGGTGCTCCACGACGTCGGCCAAAACTGGTGACGACAGAAGCAAAAACCAGCAAATCAGGATCAAGGTCTTAAATTTCAGCATGGTGAAGACTTTAGCCTATGGCTATCGAAATGGGTTGGGTGAAGGATCAATCTCAAGAGATGGGTCTTCGGAGCGGGGTTGGCAAGGGGGCCTCGAAAAGACCGAGTTTGATTGTGCTGCAATGACGAAGAGTTAGTTCACGCTTGTTTCGGCAAATTATCTCAGGCCAGTTAATCTTGCAAGGTTGTTGATTTTCCACGTTTTTCGCCGTAAGAAACCCGATCGGTTTCAGTCTGGGCGACGGCTGTTTTTCGGTTTCGCATCAAGGACGTCCGATGGTTCAGAGCGTATGAGGAAGGTTGTTCGCGAATGAGGTGTGGTTAACCCTTTTCCCCGCAAGGAGGCACTTGCATGAAAAAAAGACTGTTGTTGACTGTATTGGCCGGACTACTGGCGTTGCCCCTGTTGATCGGCCAGGCCCATGCCCAGGTCCGGATCGGCCTGATGGCTCCGCTGACCGGCTCCTGGGCCAGTGAGGGCCAGGCCATGAAGCAGATCGTGGATCTGTTGGCCGAGGAACTGAACAACGCCGGCGGTGTTTTGGGGCAGAAGGTGGAGATCGTGGCCGAGGACGATGCCGGAGATCCGCGCACCGCGGCTTTGGCGTCGCAGCGGCTGTCCACCCGGGGCATCGTCGCGGTCATCGGTACGTATGGTTCGTCCATCACCGAGGCCAGCCAGAACATCTATGACGAGAACAAGATCGTCCAGGTGGCCACGGGCTCTACGGCCATTCGGCTGAGCGAAAAGGGCCTGCGTTACTTTTTTCGGACTTCCCCCCGGGACGACGAGCAGGGGCTGGTGGCGGCCAACACCCTGAAGGACATGGGGTACGGCAAGGTGGCCATCCTGCATGACAACACCACCTATGCCAAGGGCCTGGCCGACGAGGCTCAGACATTGCTCAAGGATAGCGATGTGGAGATCGTCTTTTTTGACGCTCTGACCCCCGGGGAGCGGGATTACAGCGCCATCCTCTCCCAGTTGCGCGCCCGCGCTCCCGAAGTCGTGCTCTTCACCGGCTACTTCCCCGAAGCCGGACTGTTGTTGCGCCAAAAGAAAGGTATGGGCTGGGACGTGCCCTTTGTCGGCGGCGACGCCACCAACAACCCGGACCTGGTCAGCATCGCCGGCAAGGACGCCGCCGAGGGCTTCATGTTTCTGAGCCCGCCCGTGCCCCAGGACCTGGATTCTCCTGAAGCCACCTCGTTCATGACCGCCTACCGGGCCAAGTACAACGATGATCCCGCCTCGGTCTGGGCCGTGCTGGCCGGCGACGCGTTCAACGTCATCGTGGCTGCCATCCAAGGTTCCGGCTCCACCGAGCCGGACAAGATCGCCGAATATCTGCGCACCGGCTTGACCGACTTTGAAGGCCTGACCGGCACCATCGCCTTTGACGACAAGGGCGACCGGGTCGGCGAACTGTACCGCGTGTACAAGGTGGACGGCGAAGGCCGGTTCATCCTGCAACCGTAACGAGTACCGATTCCAGGGTAGGGGCGGTTCGCGAACCGCCCCTACGTCATTGATGGACGACTGATGATGAAACACCAGCCACACATCATCGACCACCATCCGAAGGACATGCCATGCAACTTTTTCTCGAACAACTGACCAACGGGCTGGCCGTGGGCGGGATCTACGCCCTGATCGCTCTGGGCTACACCATGGTTTACGGCGTGCTCAAGCTGATCAACTTCGCCCACGGCGACCTGTTCACCATCGGCGCCTTTCTGGGACTGACCCTGCTGTTGTCCCTGGGGCTGACCGACCATATCGGCCCGGTGGCCGGGATTATCGTGCTGACGTTGATGGTCATGGGGCTGGTGGCCCTGATTGGCGCGTTGCTGGAGCGGACGGCTTATCGTCCGCTGCGCACTTCGCCCAGGTTGTCCGCGGTGGTTTCCGCGTTGGGCGCGTCCATCTTTTTCCAAAACGCGATCATGCTCATCTACGGGGCCCGGTTCCGGGTCTATCCCCACGACCTGCTGCCCACCACGTCGATTTCCCTGTTCGGGGTGGACATCCCGGTGATGCGCATCGTGCTTTTCGCCGCCTCCCTGGTGATGATGGCCGGGCTCTATTATTTCGTGCAGCGGACCAAGACCGGCACGGCCATCCGGGCCGCGGCCATTGATCAGGGCGCGGCGAAGTTGATGGGCATCGACGTGAACCGGGTGATTATGTACGTTTTCCTGATCGGTCCGGCCCTGGGCGGAGCCGCCGGGATGATGGTCGGCCTGTACTACGGCCAGATCAACTTCACCATGGGCTGGGTCTACGGGCTGAAGGCCTTTACCGCGGCCATCCTCGGCGGCATCGGGAACATTCCCGGGGCCATGCTCGGCGGTCTGCTGCTGGGAGTGATCGAGGCCATGGGCGCGACCTACATCTCCCTGGCCTGGAAGGACGCCATTTCCTTCATGGTCCTGATCCTGATCCTGATCTTCCGGCCCACGGGCATTCTGGGCGAACGCGTGGCGGACAAAGTATGAAACCGGCGACCATCATCAACATTCTCGTCGTGGCGGCCCTGCTCGTGGCCCCGTACTGGCTGAACGCCTACTGGGTGGACGTGCTCAATTCCATCGGCATCTACGCCGTGCTGGCTTTGAGCCTGAACATCATCCTGGGCTACGCCGGCCTGTTCCACATGGGGCATGCCGCGTTTTTCGCCATGGGCACTTACACCACGGCCATCCTGAACACCCAGTTTGGCATTCCGGTACTCTGGCTGATGCCCCTGTCCGGGATGGTGGCCGGGTTCTTCGCCCTGCTGGTGGCAAGGCCGATCATCCACCTGCGCGGGGACTACCTGCTCATCGTGACCATCGGCATCGTGGAGATCGTGCGTATTGCCCTGGTGAACAACGTCTTCGGGATCACCGGCGGGTCCAACGGGATCTTCGGGATCAGCCGACCGGTTTTGTTCGGCCATGTGATCCGCACGCCTCATGATTTTTATTACCTGATCTTCGCTTTTGCCGCGATCACGGTTTTTTTCTTTTTGAGATTGGAGAACTCCCGCTTTGGACGGGCCCTGAACTACATCCGCGAGGACGACGTGGCCGCGGAAGGCAGCGGGATCGACGCGGCGCACTACAAGCTGGTGGCCTTTGTTCTGGGCGCGTTCTGGGCCGGGATGGCCGGGACCATTTTCGCGGCCAAGATGACCATCGTCTCGCCCCAGTCCTTCACCTTCTGGG
Organism: Desulfonatronum sp. SC1; assembly: GCF_003046795.1. NCBI lineage: Bacteria > Pseudomonadati > Thermodesulfobacteriota > Desulfovibrionia > Desulfovibrionales > Desulfonatronaceae > Desulfonatronum > Desulfonatronum sp. SC1. Next base: position 52,941 of record NZ_PZKN01000029.1, read on the forward strand.
AATCCGTGGTCATGTTCACCATCGTCATCCTGGGCGGGTCCGGGAACATTCGCGGCGTGATCCTGGGCGCCTTTCTGATCGTCGGCCTGCCCGAGGTCTTTCGGGAGTTCGCCGGGGCGCGGATGCTCTTTTTCGGCGCGGCCATGATTTTGATGATGATCTTTCGGCCTAAAGGTATTCTCCCGCCGCCTCCCAGAACCTTCAATCTTGACTTTCTGTCCTCGGCCCGGGGAGGTGGGAAATGAGTCCTTCCCCTCTTTTGCGGCTGGCAAGCCTGACCAAGTCCTTCGGCGGAGTCATGGCCGTGAATCAGGTCAGTTTCGACGTGGACCACGGGGCCATCGTCGGTTTGATCGGCCCTAACGGCGCCGGCAAGACCACGGTGTTCAACCTGATCACCGGCAACTATCGACCGGACTCCGGCGAGATCCTCTTCGACGGCCGGAACATCGTGAACATGCGCACCAACCGGATCGTCACCCTGGGCATCGCCCGGACTTTCCAGACCATCCGTTTGTTCCAGAGCATGAGCGCCCTGGAAAACGTCCTGGCCGGTTGCCATTGCCGGATGCGCTCCGGCGTGATCGGGGCCATGCTCCGGCTGCCCTGGCAGAAGCGGGAAGAGCGCGAGGCCCTGGAGATCGCGGTGAACGAACTGGAGTTCGTCGGCTTGCGGCCCCATCTGGACCAGGCGGCCCGCAACCTGTCCTACGGCAACCAGCGCCTTCTGGAAATCGCCCGGGCCCTGGCCACCAAGCCGCGGTTCCTGATTCTGGACGAGCCGGCCGGGGGCATGAACGACTACGAGACCCAGGTCCTGGTGGATTTGATCACGCAGATCCGGGAGCGCGGGGTCACGGTGCTGCTCATTGAGCATGACATGAATCTGGTGATGAAGATCTGCGAAAAACTGGTGGTATTGGAGTACGGCATCATGATCGCCCAGGGGACTCCGGCGGAAATCCAGAAGGATCAACGGGTCATCGACGCCTATCTGGGGGCCCCGGACGAAGATGATGAGGACTTTTGATCATGTTGCTGCGCATTGAAAATCTGGAAGTCAAATACGGCAACGTGCAGGTGCTGCACGGGTTGAACCTGAACGTGGCCCAAGGCGAGATCGTGACCATCCTCGGAGCCAACGGCGCGGGCAAGTCCACCACCCTGATGACCATCAGCGGCCTGGTCAAGCCGTCCGGCGGGGGGATTTACCTGGAAGACAAACCCCTGCACAAGCTGGAGGCCCACGACATCGTCAAGCTGGGCCTGGCCCAGGTTCCGGAAGGTCGCCGGGTTTTCGGCACCCTGAGCGTGCGGGAGAACTTGCATCTGGGAGCGTTCACGGCCACGGACCAGGCTTTGATCCGCAAAAATCTGGATTGGGTTTACGAAATGTTCCCCATTTTGCACAAGCGCCGAAGTCAACTGGCCGGAACCCTCAGCGGCGGAGAACAGCAAATGCTGGCCATCGGCCGCGGCCTGATGGCCAACCCCAAGATCCTGCTCCTGGACGAGCCCAGTCTGGGCCTGGCCCCGATCCTGGTCAAATCCATCTTCTCCACGGTCAAGGAAATCAACAAGTCCGGCGTAACCATCGTCCTGGTGGAACAAAACGCCCGTCTGGCCCTGAAACTGGCCGACCGGGGCTACGTTCTGGAACTGGGCAAAATCGTGCTCGAAGACTCGGCCAAGAACCTGCTGGCCAACCCGGAAGTCCAGAACGCGTATTTGGGGGGAGTGGGGTAGTTTTCGTGGAGTGGGCTCAGGACGATAAGCCACAAAGGATAAGAACAAGGCGGGAGATGGGGCGGTACACTTTCAGGTTGGGCGGTTCTGATCGCCAAATGCACGATGCGCACGTTTCCGCCACAGTATGGGATTCCGCTTGAGGTGCATGATTGCGCCGACGATTATGGAATCGCCTTCGGCTCTATACAGCACTCCATAAGGAAAACGATTCATCAGGCACCGCTTGGTGCGGGAGGTGAATGCGGGCCAAGCGTCCGGGTGCCGACGGATTCTTTCGAAACACCGCCTGACCTCGGCGGCGAACTCGTAGCCCAGGCCAGGGCACTGCCCATTATAATAGTTGACGGCTTCGGCAAACTCGTCTTCGGCGCAAGCAAGGACGAGCAGTTTCATAGTCGGCTGATCCTGGCCAGCACATCCTCAGCCGGGGAAGCCTCAATCTCACCGGCATCGTAGGCATCAAACCGATCCTCCACCTCATGCCTCCAGGCTGCATCGACGGACCGTTCCTCGGAATGATCAAAACTCAAAAATAGTTTCTCGATCAGCTCGGCACGATCAATCGGTGAGAGGACTGAAGCGCTTTTCAGAATTTGTTGAACGGTGGCTGTCATGGACGTATCTCCATCAATTTGGCATATTTGGCATAATTTGGTCTTGATTTTAGCCAAGATTACCGATTGCCGCAAGCAGGCAAAACCCCTCTACACTTGGCACCGATACAGGATGCTTGTCCCATTTTCAATTCTTCCTGGGAACGCCAGCGCATCCTGGATCTGTTCACGGTCATCGACTGGCTGATGCACTTGCCCGTGGATCTGGACAAGAAGCTTGGCGAGGATATCCAACGAATCGAAGAGGAGCACAAGATGCCGTACGTTACAAGCATTGAGCGGATTGGAATTGAGAAAGGACGAGCAGAGGGACAAGCCCTGATTCTTCAGAAGCAGCTTGGCAAACGATTCGGCAACGTGCCCGGCTGGGCTGAGCAAAAAATCCTGTCCGCACGACCGGAGCAGTTGGAAGACTGGGCCTTGCGGGTGCTGGACGGGAAGTCCGTGGAGGATGTGCTGACGGTCAATGAGGGTGTGGAAGGGTATGGTGGTGAGAGGGACGGAGGGGGCCGGAAAGTATGAAAACAAGCGCGGAGAGCGCAAAAATTTGAGAGACAGGAGTTTAACAGATTGAACGTCATTTTTTTTGAAAACGCAAGTGATTTCGGTGTGTTAAGTCGCCAATTCCTGTAAGACCCCACTGCTCACTCCGTAGCCCATGGCCTTCAGTATCTGGGCCTGGGCGTCGCTTGGTTCCTCAAGCTTGCGGGTCGCTTTTCGTGCCCCGGCATTCCAACAAAGACATGAATGGAGTGTGCGCATCTGCTGCATTGT